>JADLFD010000408.1 GCA_020845805.1 Verrucomicrobiales bacterium
GCGCTGGCGGCGGAGGCCGCGTCGGCGCGTTCTTCGAGTGAGATCACCAGGTTCGCGGCCTGGCGCTGGACCTTACCGGAGAACACCTCGCGGTCCTTCGTGCGGACCTGGACCGGTTGGTCGAGGTCGAGCAAGGCGTCGGAGAGCCGGAGTTGGAGGCCGGGCGGCACCTGGCCAGTGACGGTCACGGTATTGCCCTCAACAGTGGCGGTGACGATGGCGCGTTCGGGGATGGCAACTTCGGCAGGGACTTGGAGCCAATAGAAGCGGCGGTGGACGACGTCATCCTGCGCCCAGACGACCTTCTTCGGCCAAGGGTTGCGGCGGTAGGTTGCCATCCACGGCAGCGCTTCGGCATCGCGCTTGTTCATCCAGTGTCCGACGCCTTCATAGACGCGAGCCAGGTGGAGGTATGCGCCCGGATCTTCCAGGGCGAGTCGGTCCAGTTCGGCGGCACGTTCGGCGACGATCAGGTTGCGGCGGTAAGCCGTGTCGTTCCCGCCGACGAAGGCGGCGAAGGGCAGGTTGCGCAGTCCCAGGAGGGAAGCTTCGTTGGGATGACCGGCCATCATGGCGGCGGCGGCGAAGCGATCGGCCAGACGCGGCGCGAGTTGCCAGACCCCGTCGCCGCCAGCGGAGTAGCCCATGAGGTAGACCTTGTCCGGGTTGACTCCGGCCAGGGCGACATGGGTGTCGATGAGTTGTTGCAGCAGGGGATCGACATGGGCTTCGTGCCAGAGGTTCCAGGTGTCGGTGGGGGCCCGCGGTGCGATGTAGAGGCCTTCGGCGGGTTCGTAGAGGCGTGCCTGGTTCGTCCACTGGCGGTCGTTGACCGCGCTTGGCGCATTGCCACCGCCGTGCATGGAGATCCAGAGACTTCGGCCGTCCGCGGGCGCCTCGCCGAAGGTGCGGTCCAGCCAGCGCAGGGTGTGACTGCCGAGGGTGAGAGACTTGCCCTCGAATGCGGCGCGGCGTTCGGTGCTGATTCGGGCGAGACGTCGCTGGAGGAGCAGCTCCGTGGCGCGCGCCGCTTGGTCGCGGGTGAGGGCGGCCTGAAGCGCCGGGGCATCGGACCGCTGTTCGGCGGGTGGCAACGCGAGCCAGGCCTCGAGGGCGGAGAGGGGGGTGGAGACGGGTTTCAGCTCGCTCCACACCGCGTTGAGCGTGGGCTCGCCTTTGGCGAGAGGGCCGAAGGGAAGCTCACGGCTTTCACCGTTCACGGTGAAACGCAGGCGGCCTTCCGTGCCAGGTGCCAAGTCGAGCCGGGCCAGATCATTGAGGTCGGCCGTGCCGGCCTTGGTGACGGCTTCGGCGAGCGGTTCGCCGGAAGGTTGCACGGCGCAGACGTGGGCCACGAGGCGGCTGCCGCCGGTTCGATCAAAGAGCCGCAGTCCGAGCATCGAACGTTCCGCTCCCACGGCCGCGATGGCCTCGGGTCGGGCGTAGCGGGCGGTCACGTTGACCGCGGCCACGTTGGTGCTGTGGCGTGACCACACCACCGGGAAACTCACGCCTTCACGCTTCCAGGAAGTGGCGTAAATGGCGTAGCGCGGTTCGTCGGCCTTGGCCTTGGCGGCATCGCCGACAAACCAGCCTCGGTTGAGACCCTGTGGGTCATATTCGTCGGCGCCGGTGAAATGCCAGTCGCGATCCCAGATCTCGACCCAGGTATGATTCCCGCGCTCATTGGTCCACATGGGGGTGCCGACCCCGCGGGCTGGGATGCCGACGGCGCGGCAGGCGTCGACGAGGATGATGGCGAGTCCGGTGCAGGTGGCTTTGTTCAGGGCGATGGATTCGCCCGGGCTTTGGTTCGGACGCTTGCGGCCGGTGTGGTAGTGAACGTTGAGCTCCTTGAAGAGTCCGCGATTCAGGGCTTGCGCCGCCTCGGCCGCGGAGCTGGCGTCCTTCACGAGGACACGGGCTTTCTCCAGGAGCATGGGGCGCCAGGGTTCGCGCGTCTCATCGAAGACGGCGTAGGGGAGCACGTCGTTGTGAAAGAGCTCGGTGGGCACGGAAGCCGCCCAGGGGAATTCCGCGCGTGCGCGAAACGCGAGATCCAGGTTCTCGATCAGGAATTCGGCCGACAGCGTGGCGCGGTCCCGATCGGGCATATGGTCGATCAGAAACCGAGCAGCCGCGGCTCCGGGTTCGCCGTGCTTCGCACGAGCCGCGGCGAGGAAGTCATCCAGCGGGCTCGCGCCGGCCGGGAGGGCGAGGACCAGGAGGAGCAGGAAGCATCTCACGCCCGGGACTCTAGACGAGGCGGGCCCGGGGTCACGACTTCATGGGCCGTGGAAGGGGGCCGAGGTGCGTCGTATCGGTTCAGAGCCGGCGGGCGAAGTGTACCTGGCGCGCGACTTCGACGAAGCCGCAGGCTGGGTAGAGGTGCTGTCCGATCTCGTTCTGCGCCATGGTTTCGATCATCGCGTAGGCCAGGCCCTCGGTGCGGAAGTAGTCGAGCGCGTGTTCGATGAGCCTCCGACCGAGGCCGCGTCCGCGAAGCTCGGCGGCAACCGCGAGGTTGGGGATGCGTCCCTTGCCGGCCTCCCGGTCGATACGGGTGGAGATGTAGCCCACGATGCGATCGCCGGCCTCGGCCACGAAGAGGCCGGCGGGATGGAGTGCGGCATCCTCGTCGAGATGCCGCGCTTTGCGCCAGCGCCAGTCGTGGTCGGCCAGAAGACCGAGGGCCGATTCGACGTTTTGTTCCAGCGTGACGCCGTCGAAAGCGTCGACGGTCATGCGCCGGAGGGTGTCGAGATCGGCAGGGCGGTAGGGGCGGATGGCAAGATCGGTCATGGGATGGGGGCGGGCGGTGGGTTTCCACGTGGGAAGACCTGGTGTCCGTCGAGGTACGTCGCAACCACCTGGGTGCCGGCGATGTCGGCTTCCGGGCAGGTGAGCAGATCGGTGTCGAGCACGACCAGATCGGCGAGCTTACCCGGTTCGAGGGACCCGAGTTGATCCTCCCGCCCGAAGATCCGGGCATTGTTGAGAGTGTAGAACTGGATCGCCTGCGCGCGCGTCAGGGACTCGGTCGGGTGGAGCGGGGAAGGGCTCCGGCGGGATTGCCGCGTGATGGCGGTCGCCATGCCGAGGAAGGGGTTGTAGGGATTCACCGAGCGCCGCGAGCCGATCTTTTGCATGTGGTCCGAACCACCGCCCGCGACCACACCCGCCTCGAAGAGGCTGCGGAGAGGTTGGAAGTAACGCAGGCGCTCCTCGCCGAACTGCCGCAGGAGGGTGTGGGCGTCGAGGTAGAGCCAGACCGGTTGCAGGTCGATCATGACGCCGAGTTTGGCCGCCTGCTGGATGGCCTCGCGCGACATGAAGTTGGAATGACTGAGACACGCGCCGGTGCGTCGCACGGGCAACTCCTTGTCCACTTCATCGTAGGCCTCGAGGAGCGCGTGCACCGCACCGTCTCCCACCGCGTGGGCGGTGAATTGAAGTCCGCAGGAGGCCGCGGTGCGGACCATGGCCACCAGGCGATTGGACGCGATGAATTGGACGCCGCGGTACTCCGGGTCGGTGATGGAATAGATGCGGCTCAAACCCCAGGGCTGACGCATATAGGCGCTGCCAGTCAGCATGCCGCCGTCCAGGTAAGTCTTGATGCCCAGGATCCGCAGTCGGTCGTCGCGCCGGGCGAACAGGGGATCCGAGGCGATCTGCCGGATGCTCTCCTCCACGGACGCCATCGATCCAATGGATTCCACGTGCCGGGAAACGTGAACCCGGGTGGTGAGTTCCCCGCGCTGCCAGAGCTCGCGGTAGGTCTCCAGATCGTCCACGCCTGCGTCCCGGTCACAGACGCTCGTGATGCCGACCGAGTGGTAGTCGGCGAACAGTTCCTTGAGCCGACGTCGGCGTTCTTCGGGGGTGGGGGATTTTCGGGCGGATTCCACCTTCACGTAGCGCGTGCAGTTGCGGAGGATTCCCGTGGGTTCGCCCGACACTGGATCCTTCTCGGCAAAGCCGCTGCCGCCGTCGGAGACCTGGAAGCTGCGATCGATGCCGCTGCGGGCGAGTGCCAGGCTGTTGAGCGAGGCGTCGGGGCCGGTGGCGAACAGCACGGGATGAAGGGGGGCGGCCTCGTCGAGTTCGGCGCGGGTGGGATACCGTTGTTCTTCGAGTCGGGTGATGAACACCTGGCGCACCTCGATCCAGTGGCCAGATGGCAGGACTTTGGCTCGCGCGCGGATGTACTCCAGGACGTCCTGGATTCGTTCCATCGCCGGAACCGGGTGTTCAAACTCGGTGAGGCACGCGTCCATGGGATGCGCGTGGGAATCCATGAGCCCGGGAACGACCAACCGGCCGCCCAGGTCCACGACCTTCGTCTGCGGCCCGCGCAGCGGGAGGACTTCCGCATCCGTGCCGACGCTGACGATGCGGCCCTCGCGAACCGCGAGTGCCTGGGCGAGACTGAACCGCGCATCGACTGTGGCGATTTTGCCGTGGTGCAGGATGAGGTCAGCCGGCGCCGCGCTGAGACTTGGGTACGCGGCCCGCCCGAGCAGGAGCAGGAGGAGCAGCAGGCGCAGCGCCACTCCCGCAAGCGGCGCACCGCGGGTCCGCCAGAGCGAGGGGCGCGGGAGGGAAGTCATGACGGGAGGGTAACCAGCTCCGCGCCCGGCCGTCACGGCTCTGCGCTCTCAGCGCTGGCGCGGCGGCCCGGTCAGCGACCTTTCCTTATGCAGGGCGGAATGGGCCCGTCGAAGAAGCTTTTCGTTGTCGAGCGTGGCGCGCGCGAGATCTCCGTGGAGGCCCAGAAGCCAGAGGTCCTGGCTGGCGGGGTTGTAGGCCAGGTGCACGGGGCCTCCTCCGCGGACATGGCTTTTGAGCCCGGTCAGCAGGCGTTCGCCGTTGGATCGCCAGAACTGGACCTCCCCCCACATGCTTGCGGCTGCAAACACGTCGGGTTGCACGAAGACAAAGCTGCTGGCGAAGGGGCGCAGCACTCCTCGGAGGGTCTTCAGGCGATTCCCCTGGCGGTCCAGAATCACAACAGTATCGAACGCTCCGGAAACGACGATGTGAGTGCCCTGGGCATCGAGCGCCACTGACTCCGTGGTACTCAACTCAGGCAAGGAAATCACCGACTTGAGCGTGGGCTCGGGATCGAAGGACCAGAGCGTGACAGCGCTCCGTTGGTCGACCTCGCCGGTGATGGCCACAAGTTGTGAATCCGCCGCGACCGCGAGACGCCAGCCGAATCCCATTCGTCCCGCCGTCAGGGCCTTGAGGTCATAGTTGCCGACCGGGGTCACTGCCTGCTCCGGACGCCAGACCACCAACTGCGCGCCAGCGATTCCCAGGGCCAGTCCTGATTTCTCCAGCGTGGCCAGGCGATGAAAGCTGGTTCCCCGTCCCTCGAGTTCCGTGGGAACCGGTGCCTCCAGATCCGGAACGAACCACGTCCTTCCCTGGTCCCCGGAGCCGAGGAAGCCTTCGCGGTAAGCTGCCAGGCAAACAAGGTTCTGAGCGGGAAGGGCACTCAGCACCTGGGACGAACCTTCGGCTCGCACCAGCCGAACCCTACCGTCCGACCCGGCCCAGATCAGTGTCTCCCGGGGGCTGTTGTAGGCCGCGGCCGTGACGACCGCGTCGTTCGCGGAGAGCGTGCGCTCGTCATTGGGAATCGCCTGCACCGCTCGCTCCTCAAGGTCGTAGACCATCAGGACCGGTCGCACGTAGTCGGCGCCCACGAGACGCACTCCGCCTTCGGGAATGCCGAACGAAGGTTGATCGATGCCGAGAAGTGGCCCCAGAACCACCTTTCCAAACTCATCGAAGACAAGGATTCCGGCCTGATTCTCGAAGGAGATGGCCACCCGGGTCGGAGGGCCATAAACGTGGATCCGCTCGGGTGTTGCCAGGCCGATGCCGGGACGATCGGTCAGGCCCAGGGAGGCGCTCCGAACGCGATAATCGGGCGCGCTGGCGATGTGGATGGCATTGGAGGACACGGAGGCGACGAGGTCGAAGTGGTCGCTGCAGGAAACTGGACCGCCGGTCCCGATTTGGAAATCAACAGGCGCTCCAGCAGATCCATCGGCCGGTTGGATTCGCGCATGGCCGAGCCCATCCACCAGCAGGACGCGAGTGCCGTCGCGGGCCAGTCGGAGATCGGCCAGGGGCCCTTCGAACCCGGCAACCTCCAGCACTTGCGTGCCGCCCGGCCGACGTGACGTGCGTCGCACGGTTCTGCCATCCGTCGAATACACGATCCATTCGGCATTCGCCGACGTGTCGACGAGAATGTCGTGGTCGCCGTCTTCCCGCTCGAAGGCATGGGCGAGGGCGCCATCAAAAGTGAACACTTCAACGCGCTCGCCTGTGTCTGCGCCCACCGTCCGCCACACTGCCCTTCGGCTCGCGGTCATCCAGGCTTCGAACTGGTTCGTCGCCGCCCGCCACCGACTTTGAAGTTCTCCTCCCCAGTTCCAGGTGATCACCTCGCCGTCGCGCATCACCCCGGTGATGGATTGGTGGTCGTCACTGAAACCGAGATTCATCAACTGTCCGGGAGTCTCCCACCGCCTGAGCTCCCGGGAGGCTTCGAGCGACTGAAACAGGGTGTTCCAGGTCTCGACCGGGATCCGGTGCAACTTCTGCTCGGCGAATTGCACATCCGCGATGGCCTGACGAAGTACCGTGCCTTGGTCGCCCGACGCCAACGTTTCCTGGAGGACTCGGGCGCTCAGTTGCAGATGGAGCAGGTTGGCCGCGTGTTGGGCGCGTTCGCCGTTCCACCACGCCCAGGCCGCGAATCCGGCGAGCATCAGCACCACGATGGCCGCGATCGAAACGATCCGTTGCAGACGCCGCGCGCGCGCCTCCGCGTCCCGCCGGGTGAGTTCCCCCAGATCCACGTCCAGGATTCCCGCGAAGAGCTTCAGCTGCATCAGGCGCAAGCGCTCGGCATAGAGGTTCTCGAGTCGGCGCAATTCCCTCCGTGTCAGTCGGTCGGCGGTCGGCAGCGACGCGTTTCGCTCCTCCAAGTGGGCTCGATACGCGGCCGCGGA
>JADLFD010000409.1 GCA_020845805.1 Verrucomicrobiales bacterium
GCCGTCTCGTCCATGGTGACGAGGGCGGACGCGACGTGGGTCGAGGCGGGGAACGGTTGCGCGAGATTGAACACGCGCACGTACCCGAACTTGCTGCCGGTCAGATGCCCGGCCACGACCAGGAAATCGTTCGTCGCTCGGGCTCCCGGCAGGGGCCCGGGTGCGGCGGAGTTGGCGAAGCCCATGGTATGCTCGTAGTCGCGCACCAACGCGAGACCCCGCGGCGGTCCGGGCAAGGAGCGCGTGCCAGAATCGATCGGACGCGCGGGGATGGAGATATCGAACCGAGTCAATGATTGCCCGGCGCGATCGATGAGATAGGCGTAGGCACCGCGCACCACCACTCCGCCGCCCTCCGATACCGGTTGCAGAGCGCCGAGCACTTCGGGGGCCGTGCGAAACCGCAGTACGAAGGGCTCGTTGGTCGGCGCGCGCGTGCCAGGATCCTGATCGAGGTATTGTCCCGTGAGATCGCGCAGGCCCTGAAGGTGCAAGGTGTACTCAGTGTTACTGCGAAGCTGCGTGAACCGGAGCGAGACCTCGTTGGGATCCCCCACGAACTCCGCGTCCACCGCACCGCCGGGCGGCGAAAGGGTCAGGTAGTCGGAAGGATGAACGAGAAGATCCGGATCCACCCATTCACTGAAACGCAGCCGAACGACGCCCAGCGTATCCACTCCGACACCGCCCTCATCGGGCTGAGAATAGAGGACTCGTGGACCGAGCGGGTCGTGAGCCGGCGCCGGTGGGGCTGGCGCATCGCCGAAGCGCACGAGATGCACGGTTTCTCCGGCGTTGCTGAAGGGGTCCACCGCACGGGCGCGCAGCACGACTTTCGCGCGCCCCATCGACCGCAACTCCCAAAGTCCGGGACTGCCAGGGGTGAGCGTGACCACGGCGGAGGCGGGGTCCACGGACTCCACCACCAAGGAGGGTGTAGACGGACCGCTCTCGTCCACCGCCTCGACGCGGACGAGGACCGTCTGATCCGTTCCGGGTGCTTCCGGAGCATGCAGCACCGTGATGGAAGGCGGCGTGGTGTCCGGAGCTCCCTGCCGGTTGAACCGGATCTTGCCGCCGCCGAAGGGATGGATTGGATCGAAGCGCATGCCCGCGCCGCTGGTGGCGAATTGCCTTGGGAAGCTGGGATGGGTCGCGTTCAGGGCGTGGCCGGAGTGGTCTGCCGTCTGTTCGGGAACCAGGAAGGCGAAGCTCCCGTCTGGGGCACTGGTGGCGACGAGTTCACCCCCCTGCAGGGTGAACGGGCGGGAATTCAACGCGGACTTGGCACGGGCGCGAATGACCGCCCCTCCCACCGGAATGTCGGAGTCTGGCACCGCGTCGGCGCCGCCAAAGAAGAGGGCCGAGGTGGTCTGCCCCAGAATCTCGGTCTGCGAGTAGTACACGTTGCCGAACAGCATGACGCGCGCGTCCGTCGGGTTGCCGAACGCGTAGAAACCGATGCTCAGCAACTGGGGACGAACCTGGGCAGAAGCCAGCGAGCGCGAGGCGGAGGTATCCCGACGAAGCAGGTCCATGTACTCGTAAACCGGGACCACGCGCTCAACGCCATCCGACGATTCGGTCAGTTCGCGAAAGGCACCGGCGATCAACGTCATTTCCTGGACCGTCTTTCCCGGCGGTGGGGTGAGGCGGCTGAGATCGGGTTTGACCTCGAAGCGAACTTTGCCCTGCACCGGGTCGCCCTCGACGTCGAAGTCGAATCCACCCATCAACGTCCCGTGCTCCGGCGGTGTGCCCCGCGTCGCCTGGGACAGCTCCGCGGTCGGAATGGGCGTGAGTTTGAAACGGGTCCGGCCCTGGATCGCGCCAGGGGGAACCTCGAGCACCACCTCCAGGGACTCGTGGCGATTGGTGAGGCGACCCCCTTCACTGAACAACGCCACGCTGCCGTCGGGGAATAGTTGCCGTCCCACGGGATAGCGAGTCCGCGTGCCGTCGGGATGAATCACCACCACCGCGAGAAGATCGGACGCGGCGGCATCCAGACGCTGCGAGAAGCTCCCGTCAGGGGCCGCGATTCCGGTGGCCGTCTGGCCGGAAGTTTCATTCACGAACAGCACCGGTTGGCGTGGCAGCCCCATGCCCGGAGATCCCCGCACCAGGGCTTGTCCCTGGGCGTCGGGCGCCTCACTGGTGAGCTGGGCGCCGGAGGCACGCACGAAGTCGCGGGCGACGGTGGTGAAGGTGAACTCACGATCTCCGATCAACGGTGTCCCTGCCGCATCGACCAGCGTGGGGGCGAGCTGAACGGTGTGGCGCGTCGCCGCGGCCAACTCGCCGGTCGGAATGAGTCGGGCGACGCGCCCGCCCTGTTCCCATTCCGTGCGGGAAGGCACGGCGTTGGAGTGGGCGTCGCGCAATTCGAGGCCGCGCCCCGCGGCCGGAGGCTGAAGAGCACGACTGAATCGCAGGACCACCGGCGCCAGCACGGACACATTCGACGATCCGGGAGGGGGGGACACCTCGAACACAAAGGGCGCGGTGCGGGTCGTCGAGAGGTCAAACAGGGTCGGCGGCAATCCCGCCGGCACCACGGTGGAGTGAGTCGACCACTCACCCGTTCCCGCGTCAGCGAGACGCAGGTTCGCCCGGCCCGCGGCGGCGACGAGACGATAGCGCCCCTGGTCGTCCGTGATGGTGCTCCACGGCGTGCCGGCAACCTGGACAAAAGCCTGAGAGACGCTTTCGCCCTGCGCATCGCGAACCGTACCAGTCACGAACCCGGCATCGTCCGAAAGGTGAACCACGACCCACTGGCCCGAGCGATCCACGGCGGCGCTGGATGCAGAGGCGTCCCCTGCGCGCTCACGGAGCATGCCGTTCCGGACTTCCCAAAGTGCCACCGGTTCAAGACCGGCTTGGGCGCCTCGATACCAGGCTCGGGCAAGGACATAACTCCCGTCGGAGGGAGGCGGATCGAATCGCAAAGACAGGGGTGAGTCGGTGGCGATCTCCAGGGTGGCGATGAGGTCGTATGGCGGCCGAGCAGTTGCGTCGGATGACCTCGTCGGCCATCGCACCAGATCCTGCAGGGCTAGTGCGGTTGCGACACCGGCAGGAACCACACGCAACTCCACGGCCTGAGGCGAGGTCGAAGCTCCCGCCGCAGCGGCGACGACGAGTCCATCGCGCTGCAATGCCCCGTATGACCCGCCCAGGACTCCACCTTCGAAAGCGCCTTCCGGGAGGATCTCAGCCGAAACCCGCGTCTCATCGAGGTCCTCTGCACCGACCAGCAGCTGGGGTTGAAGAAGGAAGGAGGCCACGGCCTGGCCGGCGTCGGATTCACCCAAGGGACGACGTACAAACAAGGCCACCTCGTAAGGCGTGAGTTCCCGTCGCGATCCGTCCGCGAGGCGGTGTGATTCGCGGATCCGCGCGCGGATCAGGGCGCCGCTGGGCACGGATCCCAGGCGGTTGGAGATCCAGAGTTCGGCGCGCGCCTGGACTTCGAGTCGGTTCGTGCTCGCCACCGACACTCCGGGCAGGACCCGCCCCGCGGCGCTCAACCCTTCCACTCCGGCCAACGAAGGCGCGCGCGCCTCCAAGGCCGAGCCCACGGCCGGCTCGGCCCCGGAAGGCGAGGGGGAATCCGCACTCACGACCACGTACGCCCCTGGTTCGCGGACCGCGCAGGGGAGCCAGTCCGAACCGCGGGCCACGCCGCGGGCGACAACCCGCCAGGTGAGGTTCGACTCGTGAAACCTGGCCAGCCAGACGACGCTGCCGCCCTCGGGAAAAGCATCCTCGGTTCGGGCTTCAATCTGCATCTCGGCCGGCCATGGACCCTGTGCCTCGATCCAGAAGGCGCGCTGTACCGACCAGCCCAGCGGGAGCGGGAACGGCAGGGACTGCGCGGTGAGCAACGTCGGTTCCACTCGCACTCCCGTCGTGACGGCACCGGAAGCACGGCGGGACAGCCTCAGCGCGTTGGTGATTTCCAAGGTTCCGGACTCCGCCCCCCAGGACCTTCCGGAGCGACGCGTCAATCGCGGCGCAGGGAGTTTGGTCACCGGGAGTTCGCCGAGTTGGGCCGAGCGCCACACCGGCAGATGCCCCGGAGATTCGAAGCGCCAGATGTAGGAGCCCGGTTTACCGCCGAGGGAAATGGCACCGGCAGCTGGGTCGCTCGCCCTCGGAGCCATTCCTGCCGGAGCCAACTGAATCACACTGACGCCCGGTCTCGGCAAGCCGTCGCCGTCCAGCGTGCGGGTAAATGCCAAGGGCTCCACGACGCCAGGCCCCCCGGCCTCGACATAAACTCGCACCACGACGGAAGGCGCCTGGTTTCCGAGTCGGGACCACGACACGGTGCGCGGGTCGGTCGCCGTCCCTGGATCCAGGCTCGCCCCTGCCCTGGGCGCGGCAAGCTCCCAGAAGCGCGGTTCGTCACTCGGCGCAGCAGGCGGATTGTCGGGGTCGACCATCCCGCCCGTGCCCCGCAGATCCACGGCGGCCACGACCAACCTTCCACTCAATGCGGTGGCGCCGAGATTGCGCACGGACAGTTCGGTCTGCCACACACCGAGACTTCGATTCCAGCGCATGGCGGCAAACCGGATCTGCACCTGCGCAGTGACATCACGGAACGCCTTGCTCCCCGAGGCGGTGGTGAATTTGCGTTGGGCAGGCCATTCCTCCCCGAAGCCAAGGGCCAATCCCAGCACCCCAAAACCGAGCAGAAATCCCAGCACTCGCGGGACGATCGAGTGAGCCCAACGCGGAACGAATGAGGATCGCGCTCGATTCATGGCGGGTCGTTGGAAGACGGCACGAGAAAGGGAATGCGCCACGTTCCGTCGGCGCGGCGGACCGTGCCCAAGCTGACCGGGGCTCGCTCCGAGGACTGCGCGAGGCGGAAGAACCGGACCAGTTCGGTGCGGGAGACCTGGATCGTCTGGCGCGCGGTATCGAACACGGCCTTGGATTCCTCGGCGAACGGGCCGCAGGGTTGGGCGCTCGATTCCAAGCTGAAGACCCTGGGCCGGTACTCAAACCGAACCCGCCAGTCCACCCCCTCCCGCGTGAAAGAAGTGAGGGCCACGCGAACGTTGGCTCGAGCCCGATAGAACCGGGGCCCCGCCGAGGCAGGCATTCGTGGGACCCGGAATTCACGCGCCTCCAGGTTGAGCACCGCGTTGGTCACCGTGACATAGGGCCCCTCCGCACGGGTCGCGATCTCCAGGACAGGTTGAGGCGCTGGGAAGGCATAGGTGAATCGCCAATCCGTGGATGACGGATTCACCATGCGCAGCGTCACCTCGGAGTCCGCCCGCAGCCGGAAGAATCGCGCCGTCCCACCGGCCGGCAGCTTCAACTCCTGCGCACTGGCATCCGTATCCACTCCCATCTCCACCGCATACGGCCCCACGGGCGAAGACGAGCTTTCGAGCAGGAAGTACTTCGTCCTCGGCGTGACCCGCACCGACCGGACATAGGCCATCGAGGTCGTGTCATTGAGGTTGTCGAAGAGATCCAGGTAGAGGACCGACCCGCAGTCCTGCCAGGTGAGGGGCACGGTCAACGACACGGCGAACGAGGCGGACCACGACCACGAACCCCACTCCGAGACGGGCCAGACCCGGTCTTCGTGGCGGAGCAACGCCTCGTTTCCATCGAGACCGCCAGGGTTGGGAGGCAGCCAAAACACCCCCCCGGCATCGGCTGCCACCAGCAGCGCGGCCCGCAGCCCGCCGATCGGCTGCAGACTGAGGCTGGCGGCGTCGAGAAACCCCGGCGCGTCCGCCGCTTCGCGCGTGGCGATTCCCAACTCGAATTCCACCCGGTCCAGTCCGACTCCGAACGGCAGGTGCAGCGGGATCTCGGCGGTGTGAAGCGCGGTGCTGCCGTCGGTGCGCACGACCTGTCCCAAGACACCCAGCGGGCGCAAGCCGAGAAGGATCAGGATGGTGACGAGCCTCCAATTCGCACACGTGCCCACCCCGGGCGGCTTCCGCCGCGGGGATCCGGCCTGCACGTCGTACGACACCATGCCCGCACCTTAGCGGGCGGACCTTAAACCATGATTAACGGCTGGGAACGCGCCCTCCGCGCACTCGGAGACCTACTTGAAAGCGGGTGGGACTCTCACTCGAGCGGTTCCAGCGGACGGAAACCTGCGACGCGGTACTGTACCAGCGCCGTCGACTCCTGGTTCACGCCACCCCGGCGATCCAACGTGCAGCGGGCGGGAAATGCAGAGACCGGGTCGAAGGTCACCCATACCTGTCGGATCCCGTCGCGCTTGGCCTGGGCCAACTCATCGAACAGTTCGGAGACGGCGGGAAACAGGGAGGGATCCGGGGCCGCCACCGACACGCCGTCCGCCACCGCTTCACTGATCTGCTTCACGCCCTGACGCACGGTGACGAGCGCGCTGTAGAGGTAGGGCGGCAGCTGGCTGATCCGTTCGAAGCGGAAGACGTAGTTCGTGATCCCCGCGTCGTTCCAGAGAGCACGCGCGACGTCGAGCGAGATTCCTGGCGCCCGGGTGCGAAAGAAACGGTGGGACTGGTTCGCGGCTTCCACGTCCACGTACAAAACGGTCTCGATCTGCGCGGCAACCTGGACCACGGGAGTCCAATACCGCAGATCGCTCGACGCCTCGAGTTGCACCCAATTGGTCGAGCCCGGGCGGAAGGCGATGCCGACGAAATCCTGGATGCGCGACGCGCGGATCATCTCGGGGGGCTCCTCGCCCCGGGCGGGCACGGTCAGGAATGCCGCGAGAGCGAGCACCCGGGCCCTGCTCCAGGAGATCGATCGAGCAAGGTGCCCGGGCGCGCACGGCTCGTGACGGGCATACGAACGTCCCCTTTGCACGACCGGAGAATGCCTTCGGTGGTGGGGTTGCGCCAGAGGGTTCCCCTTCCCCAGCGCAGCGCGCCGGTCCCGATCCACGCGAAAGGGCGGCGTGCTCGATGAGGAACACGCCGCCCGTGATAGGAACAGATTCGGAACCTGCCTGAACCACCCGCGAGGGTGGCACGCAACTCAGGCCACCGACTTATGGAACTCGGTCCAGTCGTCGAGGTTGTTGAGATCGATCGCGCCAGGATTCACCGAGCCGTCATCCGCGAGGCCGGCGGCGGCCACGATGCCCTTGCGGACGTCGTCGGTGTGGATGTAGCCGGCCACGGCGGCGTTGCTCTTGAAGATGGTGGCCTTGTCGAGCTTCACGCCGGGATAGCTGCGGACCCAGGCCTCGAACTTGATGTAGCTGGGCTTGGTGCTGCGGATGAAGGCGCGCGCCTTCTCGGGATCGATCCCGATCGCACCGAGGACCATGTGGTCATAGCCGGGTCCGATGTCCGAGTACCCGTCCGCCAGCTTGCCCACGGCGCCCAGCAGGGCCTTCTGCCAGAGGCGGGGGAGGTGCAGCAGTCCGAGCGGTCCGGCCACGCCGGAGCTGATCAAAGGAATGTGTTTCGTGCTCATGCGATGAATAGTGGTGTCCTGTTGGTATTTTGGGACGCCGCGAGAGTAGAGGGCAACCGGCTTGGGTCAACCCACGGTTTTGCCGCGGCCAGGCGAACGCAAACGCGGGGTCTGGATCACGGAACCCGCGGGCCGCGTTTCCTTGGAGGACGGCGTCATGCCCCGGCGGCGCCGCGGATGGCTTCCAGTTCCTCCCACCGCGCGTAGAGCGTCTGCACGCGCACTTTGGCGGCCTCCAGTTCCTGCATCAGCACAGGGATCTCGCGCGCATGGCTGGCATAGAACTCCGGGTCCTGGAGCCGGGCCTCGAGTGTGCCCACCGCTTCCTCCGACTCGAGGATCACGCCTTCCATGGCTTCGAGCTCCTTCTGTTCCTTGAACGACAGCTTTCGCGGGCGCCCGCCCTTGGGCACCGCAGCCCCCGACGCGCCGGCCGCGGGTGCGGCACCGGGCGCCGTCCGTCCGGAGGATGCTGTGGAGGCCCACTCCCGTGCCCGCGCTTCACGCTCGCGTCGTTTCTCGAGGTAGTACGAGTAGTTGCCGGACTGAACGAACACTCCCGCCTCCTCGAACGCCACCACCTGGTCGCAGATGCGATCCAGGAAATAGCGATCATGGCTGACCACGAGCACGGCGCCGCCGAAATCCGCGATCGCTTCCTCCAGCATGCGCAGGCTGGGCAGGTCGAGGTCGTTGGTCGGCTCGTCGAGCACGAGCACGTTCCCGCCGCGGCAGAGCACCTTGGCCAACATCAGGCGCGCTCGTTCACCCCCGGAAAGCTTCTCCACCCGCTCCGTGACGCGGTCATCGGGAAACAGGTAGCGCCGCAGGTAGGCCCGCGCGCTCAAGGTGGTATCGCCGAAGTGGACGATCTCGTTCTTGCCCGCCACCTCGTGCATCACGGTGTTGGCCGGATTCAACTGCATGCGCGCCTGGTCGATGTAGTTGAACACCACCCGTTTTCCGATGCTCACGCTGCCCTCGTCGGGAGCGCGTGTGCCGAGGCACAACCGGAGCAGGGTCGTCTTGCCCACGCCGTTGCGTCCCACCACACCGGTGCACTGACCGGCGCGCAGGGAGAGGTTCATACCGCGGAACAGCCAGCGTTCTTCGCGCCCCTCTCCGACCCGGGCTCCGGCATCCACCAGGTCCACCACGGTGTTGCCCAGTTCCGGCGGCGGCGGGAGGAGCAGGTCCATCTCGCGCTCCTCCACCGGTGCCTCCAATCCCGCGGTCTCGTAAAATTTGTCGAGGCGATGCTTGGCCTTGGACCGTTGCGCCCGCACGCCGGCGCGCACCCACTCCAATTCCACCCGCAGAAAGCGTTGGCGCCGGCGTTCGGACAGTTCGGCGACCTGTTGGCGCACGGCCTTGGACTCGAGGTACGCGGTGTAGTTGCCGGGATGCGAGAAGCATCGCCCTTCCGCGATCTCGATCACCCGCGTGGCGATGACATCGAGGAAATAGCGATCATGCGTGACGAAGATCACCGCCCCCGGGAAGTCACGCAGGAACGCCTCCAGCCAGCGGATCGACTCGGAATCGAGATGGTTGGTGGGCTCGTCGAGCAGCAGCAGATCCGGCTGTCCCACCAGGGCGC
>JADLFD010000410.1 GCA_020845805.1 Verrucomicrobiales bacterium
CCACTCCCCGCCGCCGCCCTGGACCTCGCCTTCCAATCCGGCTACGCGGCGGTCGCCGCCGGCGCCCAAGGACTCCTCCTCGTGGATGCCCGTTTAGCCGACGCGCCGCGACGCACTCACCAGGTCGTGGTCGGCTCCGACGCAGTGGCCGTGACATTTGCACGCGGTCACGTCGTGACCGTCTTCGCCTCCGGCGAAATCCTGGTGGTGGATCCCGCTTCCGGCCAAGCACGCGACCGACACCTCGCGGGGAGCGGCGGGGAAAACGTGGCCGCGGTGGGGGATTTGGTGGTCGTCCTGACCTCAACATCGTTGCGAACGTTCCAGTGGGAGGTCGGGCGCCTGCTTCCCCTCGGCGAGATCGCCACGGCCGGCACTCCGGCCTCCGGAGAGCGCGGTCGTTGTCTCGCGCTGGACTCTGGTTTGGCCGTGGTCGGAGACGCCCAGGGTTTCACCAGCTTCGACCTGAATGACCCCGCACATCCCCGGGTCCTGGGTGTTCCCCCCGCCCGCCAAGCCCGCCTGCACCAGGCCGGTCTGAACGGCTCCGGCCTGCTCCTCGGGATCACCAGCACCCTCGGCCCGTCCACTCGCGTTCTCTCCGTCTACGACGTCACCAACCCTGCGGATGTCACCCGGTTCGTGGCCTCCCTCGAATCTCCCGGCATCCCCGGCGGCCTGGCTCTGCGCGGTGGCCTCGCTTACCTCGCCGATGGAGACGCCGGACTCCAAGTCGTAAACTACCTCAGCCCCGGCGCCGATGACGCGCCGCCGCGCGTGCAACTCCTCGCCGACACACTCGCTCAGGGCGTGATCCCAAGTACCGAGGGCCAGTGGCTCGATCTCCGAGTCGCAGCGTCCGACGAAGTGAGCCTCCGCGAGGTGGAACTCCTCGCCGACGGACAACGGATCGCTCAGATCAGCTCACCGCCGTTCGTCTTCCGTTGGACCGTCCCTGCCCTCGCCGCCGGACGCAGCGAAGCCCAACTCCGAGCCCGCGCCATCGACTCCGCCGGACAATCCGCCTGGTCCGATCCCATCCTCGTGCGATGGGTGGCCGACACCACCCCGCCGCGACTGGAGCGCATCGAACCAGAGCACGGCGCGCGCATCGGCCACCACCTCACCACTATCCGCCTCACGTTCAGCGAACCCATGGAGGTCTCGAGCTTCGATTCCCCACCCGTGACGCTCAGCGCCGCCGGACCGGACGGACTCCCCGCCACCGGCGACGATCTTCCCCTGCCCGGACTTCGCCTCGCCTACTTCGAGGCCGATGCCTCCGTCACCTTGGAAAGCCCCTCCACCCTGCCCGCCGGCACCTATGCCCTCCGCATCCCCGGCAGCGTGCGCAACCGGAGCGGACGTCCCCTCGGCGCCGAGGTCACTGCCGTCTTCCGCGTCGAACCTTTCGATGACCTCGACCTCGATGGGTTGCCGGATGCGCTCGAGCCCGCCTGGGCCCTCGCCGCCGGCCAGAGCGACACGGATCGGGATGGCGTGTCCGATGGGGACGCGGATGCCGACGCCGATGGCCTCTCCAACCGACAGGAGTTCGCCGCGGGCACGCCCCTCCTTCCCCGGCTCTCGTCCAATGCCCTCGCCCTCGGGTCGATCGATGCCCCCGGACGCCTCGATGCGTTCGCGCTCGAACTCGAGGCCGGAGATCGAGTGCTGGTGTCCGTCGGAAATGTCGCCGGAAATGGGGCGCCGTACTTCCGCCTCTTCGGACCCGGTGCCACCAACGTGGGCGTCGCACAGGGGGACTACACCACCCAGGAGGAGTTCGTAGCCGCCACCACCGGGACCTACACGCTGGTAATCGGAGAATGGGGCGCCAACCACCTCGTCGACTATCGCGTCAGTGTCGTTCGGTTCCCCGGGGCTCTGGGGACTCCCGTCGCCGGCGATGAAGGCACCGCCCTCACAAGCAATGTCGCCGTCACCGGATCACTGCCCCTCGGCGATCTCGACGCCTTCTCCCTGGACGCCGCGGCCGGCGATCGCCTCCTCTTCTCCGTCGGTCGCACCGCCGGCCAGGGCGCACCCCATCTCCGTGTCTACGGTCCCGACGGCCGCCTCATGGGCGCTCTCGCCGGGCTTTACGAAACGCAGATCGAGTTCATCGCCGAAGTCGCCGGACCTCATGTCGTCGTCGCGGGCGAGTGGGGCAACGACCATGCTGTGGACTACCGCCTCACCGCCGTTCGCAGCCCCGCAACCCAAGGCGCCCCCGCCGCCGGCGATGAGGGAACTGCGCTCACCAGCAACGTGGCGACCCTCGGATCCCTTCCCCTCGGCGATCTCGACGCCTTCACCCTGGACGCCGCGGTCGGCAATCGCCTCCTCTTCTCCGTCGGTCGCACCGCCGGCCAGGGCGCACCCCATCTGCGCGTCTACGGACCCGACGGCCGCCTCATGGGCGCTCCAGCCGGGGGGTACGAAACGCAGATCGAGTTCATCGCCGAAGTCGCCGGACCTCATGTCGTCGTCGTGGGCGAGTGGGGCAACGACCATGCTGTGGACTACCGCCTCACCGCCCTCCGTGTGCCCGCCACCCACGGGGCTCCCGTCAGCGGCGACGACGGGGGCGCCCTCCTCAGCAATCTCGCGGCCACCGGTTCCATCCCCGTCGGCGATGTCGATGCCTACACGGTGGAAGCCGACACGGGCCATCGCCTCCTCGTCTCCGTCGGTCGCATTGCCGGCGCAGGTGTCCCGCACCTGCGCGTGTACGCTCCTGACGGTCAGTTGGTCGGCGCGCTCGCCAACCAGTACGTCACGCAAATCGAACTCACCGTCGACCGCCCCGGCCCCTATCACGTCGTGGTCAGTGAATGGGGCAACGACCACCCCACCGACTACCGCGTGACGGCCCTCGTGTTGCCCTTCGACCAGGAAGAGGTAGCCCCTCCTTCCGATCAAGGAATGCGCGTCCCGCAGGGTAGCGTCCTGCTCGGGAGCCTGCCTGTGGGCGACCTCGACCTGTTCTCCGTGACACTTGAGGAAGGCGCCACCTTCACCGTCAATGTGACCCGCACCGCCGGAACGGGACTGCCTTACCTCCGCCTCTATGACGCGTCCGGAACCCCCATGGGCCCCACGCCGGGACGCTACCTCACGCGCGTGGACGAGCTCACCGCGCCCGTCGCGGGCGTGTACTGGATCGCCGTCGGCGAATGGGGCAACGACCACCCGGCGGACTACCAACTGGAGCTGTACTAGGCGAAACGCGCCTCCGAACCTTGCCCCGGTGCCTCCCGACCCCAGCCCGTCGAGGCGAGCGGACTGGTTCGACCCTTTGCTTGCTTCATCCCCCTACGGGAAGCTAACGTGGGCCTCAATTCCGACGGGTCAGCTTAGGAACTGCAGTCATGAAGAAGATCGAAGCCATCATCAAACCGTTCAAGTTGAACGATGTGAAAGACAGCCTCGCCGCCGAGGGCATCCAGGGAATGACGGTCAGCGAGGTCAAGGGCTTCGGACGCCAGAAGGGGCATACCGAGATTTACCGCGGCAGTGAGTACACCGTGGACTTCCTGCCCAAAATCAAACTCGAGATCGTGGTTTCCGACGCGCAGGCGCCCGTCGCCGTCCAGGCCATCATCAAGGCCGCCAAAACCGGCAAGATTGGGGACGGCAAGATCTTCGTCTCCAGCGTCGAAGAAGCCATCCGGATCCGCACCGACGAACGCGGTGATCACGCGGTCTGAGACCCGCCCGCCAAACACGCTTCGCGCAGACCGCGTGGAGCCCAGACACGAACGAGGCGCCCCCCCATGGGCGCCTCGTTCGTGTCGTGGGACAGACCACCCATCCGGGCCAAGCCCGCCGCGGTCTGTCTCAGTGGTACTCTTGGATTGTGCGCACCTGGTACCCCTGCCGTCGCAGCGCCGCGATCCCCAACGCCGCTGCACGCGCGCCGGACAAGGTCGTCATGATCGGCGTGCCCGTCATCACCGCGGTGCTGCGGATCCGCACCTCATCCGCCCGCGGCGTCGCGCCACTGGGCGTGTTGATCACGAAATGGATCTCCTTGTTCTTCAGGAAATCGATGGCGTTGGGACGTCCCTCGTTGAGCTTGGGAATGCGCTGCACCTTCAATCCGGCGGCTTCCAGCACCGTCGCCGTGCCCCCGGTCGAGACGAGCTCGAATCCGAGTTCCACGAACTGCCGCGCGACCTCCGCCACCTTGGGCTTGTGCGCGTCGCTCACGCTGATGAACACCTTCCCCGTGAGAGGCAACGGCGAGTTGGCCGCCATCTGGCTCTTCGCATAGGCCACGCCGAGATCGGCATCCAACCCCATGACCTCGCCCGTCGACCGCATCTCGGGGGAGAGGATGATGTCCTGGCCCAGAAACTTGTTGAACGGGAACACGGACTCCTTCACCGCCCAGTACTTAGGCCACAGCTCCTCAGTGAACCCCAACTCCTTCAGCGACTTCCCGGCCATCACCCGCGCCGCCATCTTGGCCAGCGGCACCCCAATCGCCTTGCTCACAAACGGCACCGTGCGGGAAGCACGCGGGTTCACCTCCAACACGTACACGCGGCCGTTCTGCACGGCGTACTGCACGTTCATCAGGCCGCTCACCCGCAACTCGCGCGCCATGGCGTGAGTGTGCCGTCGGATGGTCTCGATGACCTCCTTCGTCAGGGTGTGAGGCGGCAGGACCATGGCCGCATCCCCGGAATGCACACCCGCAAACTCGATGTGCTCCAGCATCCCGCCAATGACGATCGTGCCCTCGTTCGAATCCGCGAAATTGCCGACGTCCGCGATGCAATCGACGTCCACCTCGGTGGCGTCCTCGAGAAACTTGTCCACCAACACGGGGCGCTCCGGCGACGCTTCGACCGCGTAACGCATGTAGTGCTGCAGTTCCGCGTCGGAAAACACGATCTGCATCGCGCGCCCGCCCAGCACGAAACTGGGCCGCACAAGGATCGGGTATCCCAGCCGCCGCGCCACCGCCAGGGCCTCGTGCTCGTTGGTGGCCAGGCCATTCGCCGGTTGCGGGATGCCCAGGCGATCCAGCATGGCCGCAAACATCTTGCGGTCCTCGGCCACTTCGATGCTCTGCGGGGTGGTGCCGATGATATTGACCCCGTTCTTCTGCAGGCCAAGCGCCAGGTTCAACGGAGTCTGACCCCCGAACTGGGCGATCGCACCCCAGCACCCCTCGCGCTCATAGATATGGAGCACGTCCTCCAGGGTCAGCGGCTCGAAATACAGCTTGTCGCTCGTGTCGTAATCGGTCGAGACCGTCTCCGGATTCGAGTTGACCATGATGGTCTCGAACCCGTCCGCCTTCAGCGCAAAGGCGGCGTGCACGCAGCAGTAATCGAATTCAATGCCCTGCCCGATGCGATTGGGACCGCCCCCCAGGATCATCACCTTGCGGCGGTCGCTGCGCTTCACCTCGTCGTCGCCACGATCGTACGTCGAGTAATAGTACGGCGTGTACGCCTCGAACTCCGCGGCACAGGTGTCCACCAGCCGGTAACTGGGAACCAGCCCCAGCTGACGGCGGAGTGCGCGAACCTCGTCCTCGGTGCGTCCGGTCAGATGCGCAATCTGACGATCCGAGAACCCCAGCGACTTGGCTTTGGCGAGCAGTTCAGAATTCATCCTACCCGGGAAATCGGGTCCGCGATGTAACCCTGAGCCCTTCGACCTGTCGAGGGACGAGTCACACCCCCGCGTTGTCGATCAACCGGGTGGCCCCGACATAAACCGCCAGCGCCACCCGAACACCCGCCCCCACGCGCGTCACGGGTTCCAGGGTCTCCGGATGAAAGAACGCCACGTAGTCGAGCCGCGCCTGGGATTCCTTCGCCACCAGCTTCGCCACTTCCCGCTGCAACCGGCCCACCGGTACCCCCCGCCCCGCGGCCTCCCGCACCCGGGCCGAAACCAACTGCAACGCCCGCCATAAAACCGTCGCCTGCGTGCGCTGGTCGGAATCCAGGTACTTGTTCCGCGAACTCATGGCCAGGCCGTCACGCTCGCGGACGGTCGGCGCCACGATGACCCGAACGGGAAAGCATAAGTCCGCCACCATGCGCCGGATCACCGACGCCTGCTGCCAGTCCTTCGCTCCAAATACCGCCACCGCGGGCTGCACCAACAGGAACAGTTTTGCCACCACCGTCGTGACCCCGCGGAAATGGGTCGGACGCGATTCCCCCTCCATGCGCCGCGTCAGTCGCTCCTCCACCACGTAGGTGCTGTAGCGCCCCTCGTCGCGGCCCGGATACATGCTCGCATCGTTCGGCACCAACACCGCGTCGGCCCCCGCCTCCCGGCAACGCTCCAAATCCCCCGCCAGGTCACGCGGATACTTCGACAAATCCTCCGTCGGCGCGAACTGCGTGGGATTGACGTAGATGCTGACCACCACGCGCCCCGCCGCCCCCACCGCGCGGCGTGCGCGCCGGATGAGGCTGACATGGCCCGCGTGGAGATACCCCATGGTGGGCACGAAGCCGATCTTCAGGCCCTGACGCCGCCAGGAAAGTGCCTGGCGCTGCATGGAAGCAGGCGAATGGATGACTTGCATGGAGCCCCTGGGCAACGCTCTCCTCCTCGGGCCGCCGTCGCGGGCGCCCGAGGACCTACCCCCCTCAGCGAGGACCACCCTCGGCCCGGACCTTGAGACGCGAGAGCCCCCCTTCCATGTCCGGCCCCAGCATGGAATCCATCGCCATCACCATGTAGCGGCCGATGGGATTCTTGCCCATGCTGCCCTCGTTCACCCAGGTGACGCGCAATCCCTCGCCAACGGGTTCGTAGGTGATCGACCCGGCGGACCCATACTGACCCCGTTGAAACTCCAGGCTGTACTCAATGCCCTTGGCCGGATCCGCCTTGGTGATCTTCAGACGGCCATCCCCCATCTTGGCCCCGTTCCAACGGTAACCCGCGCCCACACCCGAATCCGGACTGTCGAACTCAAACTTCACCGTCGGATCCATCTGCTGGTTCCATACCGTCCACTCCGGCCAGGTGCGTAAGGCGGTCAGATCGCGAAACACCGCCTCCGGTTTGGCGCGGATCTCGATGCTGCGCTCGACGTGGTACTCCTTGGGCAGAAAAAGACCGACGATCAACATCAGCGCGACTAACCCCAGAATGCCCACCAGGATGTTGGCGAGAATCTGCTTAAGACGCTTGGCGCGCGCGCGGCGGGAGGAACTCATCGAATGGGCCTTGTACTTGTACGGGAGTGGGATACCGGGTCCCGCCCGCGGGCGCCAGCCCGAATCCAAGCGCCGTCCGAAAGACCTCCCGAAATCGCCGAGCGAATCGTGGACCGGTCTACAGCCCGCTGGGCTTGACCGCCGGCCGCGGAAGCCGCGACATCCGACGCGAGGCCGGCAGGAACGGGCTGCTGAACACCTCCTCGAAGCCGTAGCCCCCCTTGAAGTCCTCGCGGGTGTCGGTGTCCGTCTTCCTCAGAAACCGCTCCTCGATGAGGTTGAAGACCAGTTCGCCAAAATCCTCGCACCGCGTCACGCCCCACGACTCAAACACGGTCACCGCCATGGGCCCGTACTCGCGCAATGCATAGTCGCGCAACCCCGCCAGCAATTGCTGGCCGGTCACGTGGCGCTCGTCGGTCATCTCGCCCGCGATCGCTTGCTGAGTGTACTCCAAGCCCTCGCGAATGAATTCGTAGGCATCACGGTGGTACCGCGAATCGCGCTCCACGATCCGTTCCACGACTTCATCGAAGCTCACGTTCTGCATTGGCTTCCTGGGCAGCTACTGCGTTCACCATGGGCGGGTGCGAAAGCCTCCAAGCCTTCACCGCCCACCCCACCACCAGCAACAGCAGGATCGCTGCCAAAACCTCCCGTTGCTGACGGCTCAGGTGCACCACCGGCAACCCTAGTACGCCCACGCCGTCCACCGCAATGCCGCGGATATCACACCCCGCGGTCAGGGACGCCGTAACCCACGCGTCACCAACCCCACCCCCCGCCGCCGGACGTCGCCTACCCGGCACCGCCCCCGACCACCTCCCTCCCGCACCCCGTTACGCGACGATCAAGTTCACCATCTTCTTCGGCACGATGATCACTTTCTTCAACGTTTTGCCGGCAAGGAATGCCTGTGCCTTAGGGGCCGCTTTTGCCGCCGCCTCGATATCCGCCGCCGCTGCCGCCGCCGCGACCCGGATCACATCCCGTAGTTTGCCGTTCACTTGCACCGGGATTTCCACGGTGTCCTCCACCAGGAACGCCGGATCAAACGACGGCCACGGCGCGTAACCCAGGCTCGGCGGCACCTGCCCCAGATGCCGGTGCAGCCGGTCCCACAACTCCTCCGCCACATGCGGCGCCAAGGGCGCCAACAGCTGCAAAAAGGTGCGCAGCACCGACGCCGGCTTCACCTCCCAGCCGATCGCCTCATTGACGAACACCATCATCGCCGAAATCGCCGTGTTGAACCGCAGTCCATCCAAATCCTCGGTCACTTTCCGGATGCACGCGTGCAACACCCGCAACTGCGACGCATCCGCCACCACATCCTGGACCGAGGAACCCACTCGCAACCGACCCAGCAACGCCTCCTGCGCCGACGGCTCGGTCAGGGTCAAGGCCTGCTCAAACTCGGTCTCCGAGGCTTCGTCCACGAACAGACGCCAGACGCGTCCCAGAAACCGGTACACGCCCTCGACCCCCTTGGTGTTCCACGGCTTGGTGTCCTGCAACGGGCCCATGAACATCTCGTACAACCGGAAGGCATCCGCGCCGTACTCGACCAGAATGTCGTCCGGATTCACCACGTTGCCGCGGCTCTTGGACATCTTCTGCCCGTCCTCCCCCAGGATGAGGCCCTGGTTCACCAGCTTGAAGAACGGCTCCGGGGTCGAGACATGGCCCAGGTCGAATAGCACCTTGTGCCAGAACCGTGCGTAAAGGAGATGCAACACCGCGTGCTCCGTGCCGCCCACGTACAAATCCACGCCCGGCGTCGCCCCCGCCTGCCCGTCCGTCCCCATCCAGTACTGCTCCGCCTCGCGCCCCACGCACCGCCCGGCGTTGGTGCTGTCCAGGTAACGCAGATAATACCAGCAGCTCCCCGCCCACTGCGGCATGGTGTTCAACTCGCGTCGGGACCCGTCTTCGCGGTTCACCCACGCCGCCGCCCGCGCCAACGGCGGCTGCCCGTCCGCGGTCGGCTTGTAGTCGTCCAAACGCGGCGGCAAGACCGGCAGATCCGATTCCGGCAGAGCCTCGTGCCATTCCACGCCCGCCGCGTCCTTGCGCCACACAATGGGAAACGGCTCGCCCCAGTACCGCTGCCGACTGAACAACCAGTCGCGCAGCTTGAAGTTCACCATGCCCCGCCCCACTCCGCGCGCCGCCAGCCACTCGGTGATCACGCGCTTCGCCTCCGGCGTCGGCAGCCCGTTCAGGCTGACCTCCGGCCCCGCGGAGTTCACCGCCACCCCGTCGTCCACATAGCCCTTCCAATCCACCCCCGCCGGCGGCTCCACCACCTGCAACACCGGCAACTCAAAACGGGTGGCGAACTCGAAATCCCGCGTGTCATGCGCCGGCACCGCCATGATCGCCCCCGTCCCGTAGCTCGCCAACACGTAGTCCGCGATCCAAATGGGAATGCGCGCACCGTTGACCGGGTTCAACGCGTACGCCCCCGTGAACACGCCGGTCTTCTCCTTCGCCAACTCCGTGCGCTCCAAATCCGATTTCTTGGCGATCTCCCGCCGGTACGCGTCCACCGCCGCGCGTTGGGCCCCGCTCGCCAGCGCCTCCACCAACCCGTGCTCCGGCGCCAACACCATGTACGTCGCGCCAAACAAGGTGTCCGGACGCGTGGTGAACACGGTGATCGCCGCACCCGCCGCCGCACCCGACTCCGGCGCGACACGGAAGTCCACCAGCGCCCCTTCGCTGCGACCAATCCAGTTGCGCTGCATCTCCTTCAACGAGTCGCTCCACTGAATGGTGTCCAAATCCCGCAATAAGCGGTCCGCGTACGCCGTGATGCGCAACATCCACTGCCGCATCGGTCGCCGCACCACCGGGTGCCCACCCACCTCGCTGCGCCCGTCGATGACCTCCTCGTTGGCCAGCACCGTGCCCAACGCCTCACACCACCACACCGGCGCCTCACTCACGTAAGCCAACCGCCGCGCATCGCGGTACTCCCGGCGTTGCGCCTCCAAGGCCGCCGCGTCCAACTCCGCCCCGGAACCCCCAGGTTCCATCGAGGCCGGGTATTTCAAGGTTGAGATGGGCTCCGCCCGCTGGGTCTCCGGATTGAACCACGCCTGGTACAGCTGCAGGAAAATCCACTGCGTCCACCGGAAATACTCCGGGTCCGTGGTGTCCACCTCGCGCGACCAGTCATAACTGAAGCCCAGGCTGCGGATCTGCCGCTTGAAGTTGCTGATGTTGGCCTCAGTCGTCACCCGCGGGTGCTGCCCGGTGCGGATGGCATACTGCTCGGCGGGCAGGCCAAAGGCGTCCCACCCCATCGGGTGCAACACGTGCTGACCCTGCGCGCGCCGGTACCGGGCCAGGATGTCCGTCGCAGTATACCCCTCCGGGTGCCCCACGTGCAGGCCCGCCCCCGAGGGATACGGGAACATGTCCAGCACGTAGAACTTGGACGGCAACTCCTTCGCCGTCACCGGCCGCGCCCCGAGTTGGTGCCGGACCGCGAAGGGATGCGCCACCGGCAGCGTCTCGCCCGGATTGAACGCCCGGAACGTCTGCTGCCCCTCCCAAAACGCCTGCCACTTCGGTTCGATCAGGTGAAACGGATACTGTCGCCGCGCCATAGAGCCGCGCAGCATCCGCTCCCCTCCGCCAGCGTTCAATCATGAAGGTCATGCCCGTGTTGCCGCGGCCCACCCGCGTCCGGTAGGCTGTCCGAACGCGACATGAGCGAAATCCCCAAGGCGTACGAGCCTCAGTCGGTCGAGGACAAGTGGTACCAATACTGGCTGGGCCATGATTGCTTCAAGGCAGACCCCGCCCGGGTCAGCGAGCGGCGTCCCGCTTACGCCATCGTCATCCCGCCGCCCAACGTCACCGGGGTCCTCACGCTCGGCCACGTCCTGAACAACACCATCCAGGACATCCTCGCGCGCAAGGCGCGCATGGACGGGAAAGAGGTCCTCTGGCTGCCCGGCACCGACCACGCCGGCATCGCCACCCAGACCGTCGTCGAACGCACGCTCAAAAAGCAGGGCGTCATCAAGCACCGTGACGACCTGGGCCGCGACGCCTTCCTCGAACGCGTCTGGGAATGGAAGGAAAAGCACGGCGGGATCATCATCCAGCAGCTCAAGAAGATCGGGGCGTCCTGCGACTGGAGCCGCGAACGGTTCACCATGGACCCCGAGTACACGCGCTGCGTGCAGCACGTGTTCGTGGATCTTTATCGGAAGGGCCTCATCTACCGCGGCAAACGCATGGTGAACTGGTGCCCCGCCTCCCTCACCGCGCTCTCCGACGAAGAGGTGGTGATGAAGGAGCAAAAGGGCTTCCTCTATCACTTCAAAGTCGAGGTGGTCGAGGAACCCGGCCGGTTCCTCACCATCGCCACCACCCGCCCGGAAACCATCCCGGCGGACACCGCCGTCGCCGTGCACCCGCGCGACCCGCGCTACGCCTCGCTCATCGGCAAACACGTCCGCCGCCCCCTGCCCCTCGAAAACCAGGCGCCCATCCCCATCGTGGCCGATGACCACATCGACCCCGAGTTCGGCACCGGCGTCCTCAAGGTCACCCCCGCACACGACAAGGCCGACTTCGAAATCGGCCACCGCCACCGTCTCCCGCTCATCGACGCGATCCACCCCAACGGGATCATGAACGAGCACGCCGGCCGCGACCTCGCCGGCCTGGAACGCTTCGCCGCGCGCAAGAAAGCCGCCGAACTCCTCGAGTCCATCGGCGCCCTCGATAAGGCCGAGCCCTACACCAACCACGTCGGGTACAGCGAACGCGCCGATGTGCCGGTCGAACCGCGCCTGAGCGAACAGTGGTTCCTGCGCTACCCCGGCGTGGAGGCCTCCCGTCACTGCGTCGCGCCTCCGCACGACGCCGAACACCCCGGCCCCGCACACCCGGCTCCCGCCCCCCACGGCCACCCCGGCACCATCCGGTTCTTCCCCGACCGCTGGGCCAAGGTCTACGACCACTGGATGGGCCATCTCCAGGATTGGTGCATCAGCCGCCAGCTCTGGTGGGGTCACCGGATCCCCGTCTGGTACCGCCGCGCCGAAGGCGCTCCTTCCGACGCGGCCCCGTTGGAGACGCGCTGCCAGATCGAATCCCCCGGGCCCGGCTGGGTCCAGGACCCCGACGTGCTCGACACGTGGTTCAGCTCCTGGCTCTGGCCCTTCGCCACCATGGGCTGGGTCGGCGAAACGGAAAAAGACCAGCACAACGCCACGCTGCGCGCCTTCTATCCCACCGTCGACCTCGTCACCGGTCCGGACATCATCTTCTTCTGGGTCGCTCGCATGATCATGGCCGGCATCGAGTACCGCGGCGCGGTACCCTTCCGGAACGTCTACTTCACCGGCATCATCCGCGACAAACAGGGCCGGAAGATGTCCAAGAGCCTCGGCAACTCGCCCGACCCCCTTGATCTCGTCGCGCGATTCGGGGCCGATGCCCTCCGCTTTGGGGTCATGCGCTCCGCTCCCCTCGGCCAGGACGTCGTCTACGACGAAGCCAACGTCGAGCTCGGCCGCAACTTCTGTAACAAACTCTGGAACGCCTGCCGCTTCCGGCAGATGCAGGGCGGCGAGGTCCAGGCGGAAATCCGCCCCGACCTGCTCACCAACGATGACCGCTGGATCCTCCTGCGCCTCGACCAGGCCATGCAGGAGATCGACCGCGGCTACGAGGAGTACCGCTTCAACGAGATCTCCCAGACGCTCTACCGCTTCTTCTGGAACGAGTATTGCGACTGGTACGTCGAGGCCAGCAAGGCCGGCCTCAACTCGGACCAACCCGCCCTCAAGGCCAACAAAGTCGCTGTCCTCGACTTCGTGCTCAGCCATACCCTGCGCCTCTTCCACCCCTTCCTCCCCTTCATCACCGAGGAATTGTGGCACGGACTCGGCTACGCCCAGGACATGCCCGCACCCCAGGGCGGCGTCACTCTCATGCAGGCCCCCTGGCCTCGCCCCCTCTCCACCGAAGAACGCGAGGAATGGGGCCTCGAAACCTCCGTCGATGCCGTGGCCGCCGCGAAGTTCGAACTGGTCACGCTGGGCCGGAATCTGCGCGCCCAGTTCAACCTCCCCGCCAACAAACGCCTGCGCTTCATCCTCAAGCCGGCCGGGGAAATGCCGACCCACGAAGTGGACGTCCTGCGCCTCCTGCTGTGCGCCGAATCGGTCGAGGTGGTGCCCGGTTCCTGGACCGCCCCGCAAGGCACCCCCTCCGTCGCCAACCGGCTAGGCGACCTCTTCCTCCCCCTCGCCGGGATCATCGATCCCGCCGCGGAACGCACCCGCCTCGGCAAGGACCTCGAGAAAATAGAGGCCGAAATCCTCAAGGTCCGCGAAAAACTGGACAACCCCAGCTTCGCGCAAAAGGTGCCGGCCAAGGTCCTGGCGGAACACCAGCAACGCCTTGCGGATTGGCAAACCAAGAAGGATCAAGTGCTCTCCGCCCTCGGTAACCTCGCTGCCTGAGCTCCCGCCCCCTTCATGGTCCCCTCATGCACCACGTGGCAGAATGCCGATGCCGTACCCGGATCGCCAGGCACCGATTCCCGCTCGGGCCCCCCGGACCCTGAGTCCTTGTCGGAATGCCAACCTTGAGGCAGTTTGCGCGCCAGACGCACCCCGGCGCGAGTCGGCGGTCAAAGTCACACGAGGGTAACGAAAAGGTGTCGGGTGTCTCACGCGACACACGCGGTGGCGGACAGGAAAGGACAGGCAGGACGCGAGCATGAGTCAGGACCGGATGCAATTGCAGCGCCTCGAGCTGAAATACCAGATCAGCGAGGCGGTCGCCGTAGCCATCCGCGACTTCATCAGCTCGTATCTGGAAGTCGACGAGTTCGGCGCCACCCGCCCCAACTTCTCGTATCCGGTCCACAGCCTCTACCTCGATTCCCCGGGGCTGGCCACCTACCGGCATACCATCAACGGAAACAAGAACCGGTATAAACTCCGCATCCGCTTCTACGAAAACCGCCCCGGCGCCCCGGTCTACTTCGAGATCAAACGGCGCATGAACAACGCGATCCTCAAACAACGCGGCGCCGTCAAACGCGAGGCGGTCGATCGGGTCCTGGCCGGACAGCTCCCCGAACCGCACGAGATGGCTTCCCCCGACCCGCGTCACCTCGCCGGCATCCAGCGCTTCGTCCAACTGCTCACCGAACTCCATGCCCGCCCCGTCGCGCACGTCGCCTACCAGCGCGAGGCCTGGATGAGTCCGCGCGACAATTCGGTCCGCGTGACCATGGATCGCGACGTCCTGCTGGAGCCTGACCCCACCAGCCGACTCCTCGCCGAAATGACGCACCCGGTCCGCGTCTTCGATGACCGCGTGATCCTGGAGCTCAAGTTCACCGGCCGCTTCCCCGACTGGTGGCAGGAACTGGTCCGCGTGTTCGGACTCTGCCAGGGTTCCGCTGCCAAATACGCGGACGGCATCGCCGAATACGGCGAAAACAAACTCCGCGCCGAGCTCGGCGATTGCCCGCCGTTCCTCGAGCCGCCCGACCCCCAATCGCTTTCCGTCGCCCAATAATCTGATCATGGACTGGCTCAGAACCGCCGACATCGCCGCCGTACCCACCGATTTCGCCGCTGTGCTGCTGGGGTGCCTGCTCTCCTTCCTCTGTGGCCAGGCGGTGGCGTGGACGTACATGTACACCCACCCGGGACTTTCCTACTCCCGCAGCTTCGTCAATTCCCTGGTCGTCATCCCCGTGATCGTCGCGCTGGTGATGCAGATCCTCTCCAACAACCTCGTCACCGCTTTCGGGCTCATGGCCGTGTTCGCCATCGTGCGCTTCCGAAACATCCTGCGCGACACCCTCGACACCACCTACGTCCTCACCACGATCGTGGTGGGCATGGCCGCCGGCACCCAGAAATACGCCACCTGCATCGTCGGCTGCGGCTTCGCCATCGCCTTGTTCGCCTATTTGCGCATCAGCAATTTCGGAGCCCGCCACCGCCACGACCTCATCCTCAACCTGCACTGGGCGCGGCCGCTGCCCGATATCGGGCTGCTCGATCGCCTCCTCCAACGCCACAGCCGCGAACTCGTCCGCGCCAGCCAGCGCACCAACGAAGGCGCCGGCGGCGTCGATCTCTCCTATCGCCTCCTCCTGCGTGACACCTCCCGCACCCCCGAGCTCCTCAAGGAATTGCGCGAACTCGAAGGCGTCTCGCGGATCACCAGCGTCAAAGCCGAGGACGAATCCGAACTCTGAACAGGCCCCGCATGGAACGCCTCGAACCCATCCCCAGCCCGCCCGGACATCTGGCGCGCGAATTCTGCCACCGCGCCGTCCCGCTGCTCGCGTTCTGCGCCGCTCTCCTCGGCACCAGCCTCCTCTGGAACCAGCGCTTCACGGGCACCCAGCTGTTCGGCGAAGTCGAACCGATCCGCGCCAATGTCACCACCCTCGAAGGCGGCACCCTCGTCGAACTGAACGTCGACCGCCTCCAGACCGTCACCAGCAATCAGGTCCTCGGCGTCATCCAACTCCTCGACCCCGACAGCTTCCACAGTGAACTGGCCCTCGCCCGCTCCGAGATCCAGGTGCTCAAATCCCGTATCGCCCTCGACGAGACACGCAATGATCAGAATGTCGAAAGCCTCCGCGCCCAGTGGCTCGAAGCCCGCGTCGACCTCGCCACCGCCCGCGTGAATTTCGAGGGCGCCAAACGCGACCTCGAGCGCGCCCGACGGCTGCGCTCCGAGAACATTATGTCCGAGGCGGAGTTCGACGGCGCGGAATCCCTCCATGACGCGCTCGCCGCCGAAGTGCGCGAGCGTACCGAGCAGGTCGCGGGCATCGATGCCTCCATTCGCCGCCTCGGCTCCGGGGTCGAAAAGGATCAGGGCGGCGCCCTCGCCGTGCTCTCCGATTCCCTGCGCATCCAGGAACAGCGCCTCCAGCAGCAGCAGGACCAGAAGCTGCGCGCGCCCATGGACGGTATCGTCAAGGCCATCAACCACCGGCCCGGAGAACGCGTGCCCGCCGGTGCCATCGTCGCCGTCATCACCGCGCCCCACTCGGAACGCATCATCGGCTACGTCCGCCAACCCCTGAATATCGAACCCCGCCCCGGCATGCCCGTGGTCATCCGCACCCGCGGCCCGCACCCGCAGTCCGTGCGCTCCAAGGTGCTCGAGGTCGGATCCGACCTCGAACTCGTGGCGTCACCTCTGCGCCTGCGGGGATTCGACAACGCCACCGAACGCGGCCTGGCCTTCTTCGTGAGTCTCCCCCCCGAACTCAAGGTGCATCCCGGGGAACTCGTGGACCTCGTCCTGCAGCACGATTCACGGCCCTGAACCAGATCCGGTATGCATCTCCTGCTCCTGGGAACGGTGCTTGCCTCCGTCGCGGTGGGCGGACCCCGCTGGGAGGTCGTTCACCTGGGAGACACGGGGGAAGGTTCGCTGAGGAACGCCATCGAACTGGCCAATGCGGCCGGGACAGGAGAAATCGGGTTCGCCGGCCTCGACGGGGTGATCCAGGTGGGCTCTCCACTCCCCACCCTGGCCGCGAATGTGCGGCTGGTCGGTCCCACAAATCGCTCCATCACCCTCAGTGGTGCCGGCCAACACGCGCTCCTCTCGGTCGCTTCAGGCGTCACGGTGGAAATCTCGCGTCTGACCTTCACCCTCGCCCGAGCCTCGCAACCCCGTCACGGCAGCGCCCTGTCGAACGCCGGATCCCTGCGCCTGCTCCACTGCCGCTTCGAAGGAAACACCAACGAACTCGGCTGGGGCGGCGCCATCTACTCGGAAGGCGACCTTCTGATTCAGGACAGCGTCTTTCAGAATAATGCCGCCCTCGGAACGCCCGGGACCCCCGGTCGCACGCCGAACGTGCCCCACCGGTCTTTCGGCGGAGGCGCCGGGGCGGGAGGTTCCGGCATGGGGGGCGCCGTCTACCAGGCGCGAGGCACGCTCGATCTCCTGCGATGCGAGTTCCTCAACAACACCGCTCGCGGGGGCTCCGGAATCGTACCGCCTTCCCCCCCGTTGATGATCGAGATGGAAGGCGGCCTTGGCGGGAAAGCCTACGGAGGGGCCCTTTTCTGCTTCGACGGAACCACGCGCATCGTGGGCTGCCGCTTCACCG
>JADLFD010000411.1 GCA_020845805.1 Verrucomicrobiales bacterium
AAGCCGCGGTGGTGCGCGCCACGTTCAGCAGGTTGGTCGTGATCTGCACTTCGGGCTGGACCAGCACATTGTTGAAGTAGACTTCGATGCCATATCGCGCCTCCGGGACGCTGTCATCGAGATTGAACGGATCATAGGTGATGGCCACCTGGTCCGTCGGTTTGAGCGTGGCGGGGAGGTTGAAGTGGTAACGCAGGTCATTGTCGGTGCCGGCAAAGGCGCGTTCCGCCGCCTCTTCATTGCGGGGCACCACCCCCACCGGTTCGTAGCTGCCATTGGCCGCGATGACCTTCTTGTACCACCCGGCGAAATAGTAGTCGTTGTCCGCCTGCTGATTCACCTCCGGGCTGTGCGCATTGCCAGGGAGGTCGTTGATCGACCCGTTTTCCTGCACAAAGGTGGCGTCGGCAGCCCCGCCGTTGCCGGCCGGCCAGCCATCGTCGTCGCGGCCAACCACCAAGGGAAAGACCGGCTGCGGCAGGGGATCGAGCTGGACGTAATCGATGCCCATCCACTGGCCGCCGCCGTCGGCGCTGTGATTCACGCCCTTCAGGGTGACGATGTTATCCCATCCCGGTCCAACCTCCGCCTTCACGCTGGCGAGCGTGAACGGAGCGGTGATGTAGTCGACGTCCAACGTGTCATTGCGGATGAGGATTTCGGACTGGATCGGCACGCCGTTGAAGGTGATCTCCACGCCGTACTGCGGATCGGAGCCGCTGGTATCCAGGTTGTTCGCATCAAAGGACACCACCAGCCGATCGGTGGGCTTGAGCGTCGCAGGAAGATTGAAGTGGTAACGCTTGGAATTGTCCGCGCCGGCGAAGGCACGCTCGGCGGCTTCCTCGTTCACCAGCACCGATCCGACCGGAGTATACTCGCCATTCTCGGCGATCACCTTGGTGTACTCGCCCGCGAAGTAGTAGTCGTCGTCCGCCTGCCCATCGATCTCGGGGCTGGCCGGATTGCCGGGCAACTCGTTGGTCCCCGCCTCCTGCACGAACGTGGCGTTGGCGCCGCCGCCGTCGGCGCGGGGCCAGCCATTGTCGTCCTTGCCCACGGTCCAGGGGAACGGGGCGGGCACCACCGGATTCAGCTGAACGTAATCAATGCCCATCCAGTTGCCGCCGCCGTCCGCGTTGAAGCTGATTCCCTTCAGGGTCACGATATTGTCAAAACCGGCGCCCAACTGGGCGTTCACCTTCGAGAGGGTGAACGGCGCGGTGCTCAAGGTCTGATTCAGCTGCTCGGTCCGGATGAGGATCTGATCCTGGACGCGCACATTGTTGAAATAGACCTCAATGCCCCACCGGGGATCCGCGGCGTCCTCCTGGAGGTTGGAGGCATCAAAACTGACGGAGAGCAGGCTGTCCGCGCTCAGCGTCGCGGGGAGATTGAAGTGATACCGCAGCTCGGTGTCGTCTCCGGCAAAAGCGCGTTCAGCCGCCTCTTCGTTGGCCCGCACTTCGCCCACGGGAGTGTAGTCACCGTTTCCGGCGATGACGGTCGTGTAGACTCCGGCGAAATAGTAGTCGTTGTCCGCCTGCTGATCCACCTCGGGGCTGTTCGGGCTGCCTGGCAGCGGGTTGGTCACCCCGTTTTCCTGCACGAAACTGGTGTTGGGCCCACCGCCGTTGCCCGTCGGCCAGCCGTTGTCATTCAGCCCGACGGACCACGGCAGGACTGCGGGCGGAATCGGCTTGGCGACCGGGATGAGCTGGACCTGGTCGATGCCCAGCGAATTCCCGCCCCCTTCGGCGCTGTGGCTGATGCCACGCAGCGTGACGATGTTGTCGAAGCCCGGACCGACGCCCGCATTCACGCTCGCCAGCGTGAACTGCGGCGTGGTGATCGGCTGGTCGAGTTGCCCCGCGCGAATCACCGTCTCCGGCATCACGCGCACGCCGTTCACCCAGACTTCGACCCCATAACTTGCCGCCGCCACGCCGGACTCGAGGTTCAGCGCGTCAAACGTCACTGCCAGGAGGTCGGTGGGGAGCAGCGAATTGGGAAGGTTGAAGTGATAACGCAGCTCGTTCTCCGCCCCCGCAAACCCGCGCTCCGCCGCCTCTTCGTCCGCCGTCACGACGCCGACGGGCGTGTAGGTGCCGTTGGCCGGAATGACATTCGTGTACACCCCGCCAAAATAGTAATCGTTGTCCGCCTTGCCGGCTCCAGCGGTGCTGACGGCGCTGCCCGGCAGCGCATTGACCGTTCCGTTCCCTTCGACGAACGCCGTGTTGGTCCCGCCCCCACTCCCGCTGGGCCAGCCGTCGTCGTCCAATCCCACCGCCCAGGGCAGTTTCGGAGCGGGGATGCGCACGGTCTCCTGATTCAACTGGACGTAGTCGATCCCCATCCAGTTCCCGCCGCCGTCGGCGTTGTAGCTGGTCCCGCGCAGACTCACGATGTTGTCCGCACCGGGTCCCACCTCGGCGTTCACGCTGGCCACCGTGAATTGCGGCGTCGTGTAGTCGACGTCGATCTGCGGCGGGCGGATGACGATCTGGGGCTGAACCAGCACGCCGGTGACCCAGACCTCCACGCCAAACCGCGGGTCGGCGCCACTGGTATCCAGATTGAAGGCGTCGAACGTGACGGAAAGCAGAGTCGAGGGCGTCAGCGTCGAAGGCAGATTGAAGTGATACCGCAAGTCGAGGTCGTTCCCGGCGAAGGCGCGTTCCGCCGCCTCCTCGTTCACGTCCACGACTCCCACGGGATCATACTCGCCGTTCCCGGCGATCACGCGGGAGAAATCTCCGGCGAGATAATAGTCGTTGTCGGCAGCACCCGGTTCCGACGTGCTGAACGGACTGCCCGGCAGCGGCGTGGTGTTTCCGGTTTCCTGCACGAAGCTGGCCTCGCCCCCTCCCGCGGTACCCGCCGGCCACCCGTTGTCATCCAAGCCGACCGTCCAGAGCATCTGACCCTGAGCTGACGGCAAGGAAAATGACGCCACGGAGAGGGCCAGGCAAAAAGCTGGCCCGAAGACTCGCCTGCTGGGGTACATAGCGGCGACCGTTGCAAAGCCGTTTCAAAAGTGTCAAACGGAAACCTGCGCGAATTCGTTTCGACTCCAAAGCGTCCCTGTCCTCACGATCCGCAATGGCCCCCGCGCGTTCGTACTCCCCACGCTCCCGCGCCCACCCCGGCACGGTCCCGCGGTCCAGCCCGGCCATTCCACCAACCCTGTCCCCATTCCGCCGCGCCGCCTTGCTGGCACTGGTCCTCCTCGGCGCTCCACTTCCCGCACCCTCCGCCGTCACTCCCGCCTCCCTGCCCGCGCTGGGGGACGACGCCCTCGTACGGGAGCTGGTCACCGCGGAGGAGACCGGCCTGGTTCTGACGCGAAAACTCCAACTCCTGGCCCAGGGACTCTTCGATCTTCGCCTGCCCGGCCCCACCCCCGAGGCCGCCGAGGTGTTCGCCCCTGCCGTGCTGATCGTGGACCTCGGCCCAGCGCCCGCCGACTCCGGGACCGGGACCAGGACGGTGGGCGTAGCGGCGGCAACTCAGCCCTGGCCCGTACAGCCCTCATCCACTCGTTCCACCTCGGTCGACCTCTGGCGTCCGCTGCTCGACCAGGTCTCCCATTTCGACCACGCCCAATTCCGCCTGACGCGCGGGAACCATCCGGGGGGCAACCTGCTGCGCTACGACGCCAGGGTGCGGTTTGACGGTCTCGCACGCCTGCGATCCGGAGATTGGCGTTCGCTGCACGCCGACCTGCAGTTGGTCTGGGAACGAATCGCCTCGGCGGACGGGCGCGCCGGCGAATGGCACATCACGGAATGGCGCACCGGCTCCCTTCACGGAAGCAGCAGTCCGCGCCGTCTCTTCGTCGAAGCACTCGACACCGCGCTCCGTTCCCCCGCGGACGCCGCCCGATTGCGACGCTCGCAACACTACGAAGCCGTGGTGGAGTACTACCGCGCGGGCATGAAGAAACTGCCGCATCCCTACTTCGCTCCGATCTCCGTGAACCAGAAGGAGGGCCTGGCAATTGCGGACATCAACGCTGACGGCTACGACGACATCTATGTCACCGTTCGGCTCGGCAAGAATTTGCTGCTCATCAATCACGGGGACGGAACCTTCTCGGAACAGGCGGCCCGGTATCACCTCGACTTGCCGGGACACACCACCTGCGCGCTGTTCGCAGACTTCGACAACGACGGCGATCTCGATGCCATGCTGGGACGCAGCCTCCTCAAGTCGACCTACCTCGAGAACCGCGGAGGGACCTTTGTCCAACTTCCCATTCCCGCGTTCATGCCTATGGCGGTGATTTCCATGGCGGCGGCCGACTACAATGGCGATGGGCTGCTGGACCTCTATTTGTGCACCTACCGGCCCGCCGCTCCCGCCGGGTCCGGCATGGCTGGCGGTTACGGTCAGGTGGCCAAGGAAGGGGATTTCGACTGGCCCGACGAATTCTTCCCGCCCGAGCAGGCACGCGAGTTCCGCCAACGGCTCAACGAACATCGGCAGCGCCACGGTGCCAGTGTGCTCGACCAACTCGGCCCACCTAATGTCCTGCTGGTCAATCGCGGCGGCGGCCGCTTCGAACCCGCCCCCGAGAATCCCGTCGTCGGGGTGTGGCGGAATTCCCTCCAGGCCACGTGGTGCGACTACAATGGCGACGGACGCCCGGACCTCTACATCCCCAACGACTGGGGGATGAACGTCCTGTTCCGCAACGACGGCCCCGCCGGGTTCACCGACGTCACCGCCGAAATGGGCCTGACCTTCTACGGCTTCTCCATGGGAGCGACCTTCGGAGACTACGACAACGACGGCCGCGACGATCTCTATGTCTCGAACATGTACAGCGAGGCGGGTCGCCGAATGATCGAGCGCCTCCCGGGTCTGGACCCTCAGTTCGTCGAGTCGGCCAATGGCAACTACTTATACCACCGGCAACCCGACGACCGGTTCGCCCAGGTCGGCGGTTTGCAGCCGCCGGCCATGACCGTCATGAACGCCGGTTGGTCCTGGGGCGGGTGCTTTGCTGATTTCGACAACGACAGTTTCCTCGATCTTTACGTGCTCAATGGCTACTTCAGCGCGCCGCGGGAACTGGCTTCCGACCTGGATCTCGAGAGCAACCTCTGGCGTACCATGATCCGCGCGGATGCCCGGGTTTCACGCGCCACGTTCCGCTACTCGCCCGAGTGGCGGCGCACACCGCCCCCGGACAACCTCGGAGCGCAGATTGATGCCCGCCTCGTGGGCGTGGAACGCCAGGGTGACAAAGTCCTGGTGCATTCGCTCCATGGTCATGAACGCAATCGTTTCTTCTGGAATCGACCGGGTCGCACCTTCGCCGATGTCTCGGAGATTTCCGGGCTGGACAACCCTGCGGACAGCCGCGGATTCGCGCTGCTCGACTACGATCGCGACGGCTGGCAGGACGTGGCGCTGGTCAACGCCAACCAGCCGCTTTTCAACCTCTACCGCAATGAAATGCCCGCCGCAGGCCTCACGGGTGGTGTGATCGCGGTGCGCTTCGTGGGCGGAAACCGAACACCGTCTGCAACTTCCGGATGGGCCTGTCGCGACGGCTTCGGAGCACGGGTCACTCTTGATCTCGGTGACCAACGGATCGTCCGTGAGCACCGCTGCGGCGAAGGCTGGTCGGTCCAGAACTCAGCCACCCTGCTCCTCGGGATCGGCGCACGCACCAACGCCGCCTCGCTCTCCGTACGCTGGCCTTCGGGGAAGACCAACGCCGTGTTGGAAGTGGCCGAGGGCACTCTGGTCACGGTCTATGAAAACCCGGCGGACTCCCCCTCCGGCACGGCATCCACGCGGCAGCGCTATCGGACCGACCTTAAGCCCCCCGCCGCCGCCGCGTCACCCGGCCCCGTCTTCCCCCTCCGCGCCCTGGATGCCGCCGCCAAACCCGCGCGCCTGCGGGTCTACACCGCGTTCGCCACGTCCAGTCCCGCGAGCACCAACAACGTCCAGACTCTGCGCCGGCTGCGCGAAGATCTCCGAACCGAGGGAGTCGACTTCGTCGCCATGCCCATCGACCGTGCCGACGACGACTCGCGTCTCGCTGCGTTCGCCAATCGCTGGAAGCCCAGCTTCCGGCTCGTGAACCTCCCGCTGGAAAAGCGTGCTGAGGCGGTCGGGGCCTTTACTCAGGCCTTCGGATCGCCGGTGTCTGCGGGGGCGACGGTGGTCACGGACGAAGCCGGTCACCTGCTCACCACGCAACCCGGCGTGCCGCACCTCTCGGCGCTGCGCAAGCTGCTCACCGAGCTACCCTGACTGCGCCCCACCCGCCCCACGTCAACGACGCGCCGTTCGCTTCAGGGCGCGCCCCTCCACCCAACGCGTGTTGTACTTCCGATGCCACGCGTCCGTCGGAAACGCAGGGCGGCTCTCCTGCCCATAGCGCTGGTCGTCCTGACCATGATGCGGCAGGGGCTCGATCTGCGTGCCCGTGGCAACGTGGAAATCGGAGTCCTTGTCCCACCCATCGACATAGAGAAAGAACTCTCGCACCAGGCCCTCGGGCTTCGGCGGCAGTGCGGCAGCAGAAAACTCGAGGCTCAACTCGTCGCCGCTATGCACCAGCGCCAGCCCTTCGTCCCGCTGAGCAATCAACTCGAGCACGTCCCCATGCCTGGTGCTCCAGCCCTCGGGCACCACCGTCCACGGCGAATCCCGGCTCACGCGGTCGTAGTCTGGAGTGATCGGGCAATCCAGCGGCAGGGTTTGCACCGCGCCAAAGCCGCGATAGCGGAGGTCCGCAACGTCCGGGGAATGCCACGTCATGGTCAACGAAGCGGCCGTCGCCTTCTCCAGCAGTGCGATGCGGTCCCAGTGAATCTCCAAGGCGCCGGTGAGACGCAGTCGTCGGGT
>JADLFD010000412.1 GCA_020845805.1 Verrucomicrobiales bacterium
AGTCGGGCGCGGTGGATGGGGACACCGAGTCGACGCGAGGCGGTGGGGGCGGGAGACATCGCGTGATCACCTCGAACACCTGCATGAAGAAAGCGCTCATCACGGGAATCACCGGACAGGACGGTTCTTACCTCGCCGAGTTGCTGCTCGCGAAGGGGTATGAAGTGCACGGCATCATCCGTCGGGCCTCGACCTTCAACACCGGGCGCATCGACCATCTCTACCAGGATCCGCATGCGCACGGGGCCCGGCTGCATCTGCACTACGGGGATCTGGCCGACTCGGTGCAGATGGTGAAGCTCCTGTACCACCTTGAACCGGACGAGGTGTACAACCTCGGGGCACAGAGCCACGTCCGGGTCTCCTTCGACATTCCGGAGTACACCGGGGATGTGGTCGGGTTGGGCACGGTTCGGATCCTCGAGGCCATTCGCGAGGCTGGGTTGGTGAAGCGCGTGCGGTTCTACCAGGCCAGCTCGTCGGAAATGTATGGCAAGGTGCAAGCCGTACCACAGACCGAGACCACGCCCTTCTGGCCGCGCTCCCCGTACGCGTGCGCCAAGGTTTACGGGTATTGGCTGACCGTGAACTTCCGCGAGTCCTACGGTCTGCATGCCAGCAACGGGATTCTGTTCAACCACGAGTCCCCGCGGCGCGGGGAGACGTTCGTGACCCGCAAGATCACGAGGGCCGCCACCCGCATCAAGGTGGGGCTCCAGGACTCCCTCTATCTTGGCAATCTCACGGCGCGCCGCGACTGGGGCTACGCCAAGGAGTACGTCGAGATGATGTGGCTCATGCTGCAGCAGGAGCGTCCGGACGACTACGTGGTGGCGACCCACGAGACGCACTCGGTGCAGGAGTTCTGCGAGGAGGCGTTCGGGCTGCTGGGGCTGGACTGGCGGGAGTACGTCAAGCACGACACCCGGTACGAACGGCCGGCGGAGGTGGATCTGCTGATCGGCGATCCGGCCAAGGCCAAGCGCCAGCTGGGTTGGGAGCCCAAGGTGCGGTTCAAGGAGTTGGTGAAGATCATGGTGGAGGCGGATCTCGAAGTCGCGCAGCGCGAGCTGGCGATGAGACCCGTGATGGCCGCGGCGGCGGGCGCCCGCGGGGAAACAACCGGACCGGCGTAACACCGCGGCATGAATCCGGAGACGCCCATCTTCATAGCCGGCCACGGCGGCATGGTCGGCGCCGCGGTGGTTCGCGAGTTGCGGCGGCAGGGTTTTTCGCGGCTGCTGCTTCGCACGCGGTTCGAGCTGGACCTGTGTAACGGCCGGGCGGTCGAGGAGTTTTACCGCAAGGAGCGGCCGGGGGCGGTCCTGGTGGCGGCGGCGCGCGTGGGGGGCATCCACGCGAATCAGACGTACCCGGCCGAGTTCATCCGTGAAAACCTGGCCATCGCCCTGAACCTGATCCACGGCGCCCACCGGCATGGCGTGCCGCGTCTGCTGTTTCTTGGCAGCTCGTGCATTTATCCGCGGTCGGCGAGCCAGCCCATGTCGGAGGACTGCCTGCTCACCGGGCCGTTGGAACCGACCAACGAGGCTTACGCCATCGCCAAGATCGCGGGGCTCAAGCTGGCGCAGTTTTACCGGCGGCAGCACGGCGTGCTCTTCCACTCGGCCATGCCCACCAACCTGTATGGCCCGGGGGATTTTTATCATCCCACGAACTCGCATGTGCTGCCCGCGATGCTGCGACGATTCCACGAGGCTCGGGAACAGGGGGCGCCGCAGGTCACCCTGTGGGGGTCGGGTTCGCCGCGCCGCGAATTCCTCCACGTCGACGACCTGGCCCGCGCGTGTGTGCATCTGATGTCCCTCGCCGATCCCCCCGACTGGGTGAACGTGGGCACGGGCACCGACATCAGCATCCGTGAGCTAGCGGAGCATGTTCGCGACGTGACCGGATATGGCGGAGAGTTGGTTTGGGACACGTCGCGCCCAGAGGGCACTCCCCGCAAGTTGCTATGCATCGATCGCATTGCCGCCACCGGATGGTCCCCGCGCATCGAGTGGCGCGAGGGCGTGGCGCGGACCTATCAGAATTACCTGCAAGAGCGCGCCGAAGGCCGGCTGCGCGAGTGAACCTCAACCTCGAACAGACACCATGATCTACGGACACCTTTCTGCCCCCGACGCCTGGGCGCATCTGCTCAAGCAAGAAGCCTGGCGCTTTGCCTTCGACTGGCTGCGCGCTCTGCCTGCGGATCCGGAGCCCGGCATCCGACCGCTGAGGGGCGACGATATCTACGTCAACGTGCACGGCTATGACACCCTCCCGCGCGAGCAGTGCCGCTTCGAGAGCCACCGGAAATACGTCGACCTCCAGTACTGCATCCGCGGTGCGGAGCTCATCGACTGGAAGTTGTCGATGACGCTGCAACCCAGCGGTCCGTTCGATGAGCCCAAGGACTTGCAGTTCTACTGGCTCGCCCCGTCCCTCAGTGTGGTCCACATGGTTCCGGGAAGCTTCGCCATCTTCTTTCCCACCGACGCCCATCTTCCGAAGCGTTCCGATGGCTTAGAGCGTTCGGTATTCAAGCTGGTGATCAAGGTGGCCCAGCACCTGGTGAATCCATCGGTGTAGATCCCGTGCCGTCGCCCGGTCCATGCAGGTGCCACCGTCACCGCTGGCTTCGATTCCTCCTGGTGGCGTTGCTGGGCGGGTTGGGGTGGCATGGCGGCGAAGCCACCGATTTTGGAGGCATGGTGCTCGGCCGCGAGCGTGACTTCGTCGCGTTGCTGCAAACCTTGGGCGCCGACGGCTCGATGCCGTGGGTCCGCGGCCAGTCTGCAGCCATTCAAGCGCACGGCCTTCGGGGGGTAGGAGATGTCCGATATCTCTTCTCGCGGGAGCCTGGTGATCCGACGGATCGTCTGCCGACCGACCTGCGGATGGTGCGCGATATCGTCCACGAAGGAGTTCTTCGGTCCCCGCATATCCATACCTGGGAGGTTTGGAACGAACCGGATTTCCACTTTGTAAGCGATTCCGCCGCGGATATGGCGGCGGTTCTCAAGGCCGCATGGTGGGGCGTGAAGTCCGCGCGTGCCGGGGACCGGGTGCTCATGCCTTCGATGGCGTTCCGACCCGGGCGCTATGCGGTCGAGCTGATGCGCAATGGCGCGGCGTCCTTCACCGAGGCTTACAACTTGCACTTTTACGGATGGGCCTCGGATTACGCGAAGGTGCTGGCGCACCATCGCGTGTTGGCACACGCCGCGGGTCTCGACGGGCCGGAGTGGGTGACGGAAGTCGGCTATCTGCGCCTACCTGCTTCGGCGGGAAAGGATCCGGAGGCCTTGGCCCGCCAGGCGGCGTTTCATGAGCGCATGATGGTCGAGTCCTCCTTCGAACGCGTGGGAGTGCACCTGGCATTCGCTTTTAGTCCCGCGCGTGAAGCGTCCTGGGACCTGGGCTTGACCGAGTCGGATGGGCGCTGGCGTCCGGCCCTGCGATCGATGCTGCAGCTTGCGGCGCGGTTGCGCGCAGCGAAGCCGGAGTTCCGCCTGGTCCACCGCCGAACGGGAGAATGTCTTGGGGTGGCACTGCGCGAGTCGGACGGCGAGGCGGGTTCGCATTGGTGGATGGCCTTGTGGTCCCCCGCGCGCGGTCGCGATTCGACGCTTCCCGGTGTGGACGTGGCGCCGGAGTGGCCGGAACGGTTCCCGGTTACCGTGAATTGGTCGAAGGGGACGGCGGAGGTGCGAATTGGACTGGAGGGCGAAACTGCCCTGGCGCCGGAGCAGGTGGCAGCCCTTGAGCTCTCGCCGTCGCGAGTGCAGCATCTCCGTGTGCGCGACGTGGCACTGCCGCGCGTGACCGGGTGTGATTGGCGGCGCGGTGACCATGACGGCGGCGTGCAGGTGAGACGATTCTGGCGTCGCGAACTGAGCGCGCTCCCCCCGCCCACGCCACCCTCCCCAGTGGTCCTGCAGTGGATCATCGGGGCGGGTGCACGCTCGGAGAAGCCATCCCAAACCGTAAATATAGCCGGCGACGTTGATGGCGGAGTGCGCTTGCGTGCCACAAATCTGGGTAACGAGGAGGTTCACGGGCACTGGCGCGTGGAGGCGCCGTCCGGCTGGCAGATTTCGACCGGCTCTCACGAGGGCACGACGGCGGGGGCGTGGACCCTTCCAGCCTCCGCCACCATTGAGGTGCCTGTGCACGTGCGCGCCCGCCGCGGAGCAGGAGGGCACGCCACCGAACCTGCGCGGCTGTCGGCGGCGTGGCGTGATTGTTGCGGGCGCCAGGATCAGGCTTCCATTCGGCTGCGCGCCCCGCCTCCGGACGGCGAGACGGAGGGAAAACAGATGCGTACGATCTCGTGGCGGGAATGGAGGCCGCGCCCGGGGCATCCCGGCGCGTGGCAGGTTCTGCAAGCGGCTCCAGGAACTTGTCATTTGGAAGTCCGTGAACCGGCGGGCTCCCAGTCGGACGCCGTGGTGTGTTGGGAAGTGCCTCGCGGCATGACGGTCCAGGACGGTTGGGGGGCGGACGTCCGACGCGTGGCGACCGGAGGGCGCGTATTCTCGCAGCTTTCCCTGGTGACGCGTGACGGCGAGGTGTGGCGCTACGGTGAGTTGCGCGAACTGCCGGCGTCCGAACCGTGGCGGGTGCGCGCCGCCTTGGGCGACTTTGCACCCACGGTGTGGTCGCGACACCTGCATTTTGGTCAACCGGATCCGCGTCGAGTGAGGTGGGTGTTGATGCGATTCCAAGGGGTACACGAGGGCGATGTTCTGGAGTTGGATAATGTCCACTGGTTCCGTGAACTGGCTCGGACTTCGGCGGCGACGAGGGCGATCCGATGAACGCGTGTGCATCATCGTCGGAGCGGCCTAAGCGACCCTGGTGGGGGGTCGCCGTTTCGGTGGGGGTAGTGGCTGGTTGGTGGCTCATGGATTTGCAGGTCCACTGGCGCGCCCTGCCTGAATTCCAGCACGGATGGCTGGTTCCGGTACTTGCGGGATACCTCGCGTGGGAACGGTGGGGGCGAATGGCAGCCCTCGCCACGACGGGTTGGTGGCTGGGGCCAGTCTTGGTGGCGCTGGCCAGCGCGCCTTGGCTTTTGGTGGCCGAACTGTACAAACGCGCGGTCGCCAACACGCCCACCGCGAGCTTTTGTCTGAGTGTGGGCTGCTGCGGCTTCATCGTGGCACTGCTCTGGCTTCAATGCGGATGGCGGATCGCGCGCGGACTGCTGTTCCCTCTGCTGTTCGTCTTCGTCGCCGTTCCCATGCCTGTGGTGGTGTGGGGTCCGCTTGTCCAGGGGCTGCAGTCGCTGATTGCCGGACTGAACGTGGAGACACTCAACCTCCTGGGCATTCCCGCGGAGCGCACGGGAAACATCCTGCGCCTGCCCACGGGCCAGGTTGGTGTCGACGAGGCGTGCAGTGGCGTGCGGAGCCTGCAATCGAGCATCATGGCGGCCCTGTTCATTGCCGACCTCGTGCTCGGGCGGATTGGGCCGCGCATTTTGTTTCTCGTGGCGGGCGTGATATTGGCCATCGTCGGCAACTTCGGCAGGTCGCTTTACCTGGCGCTGACCGCCTCGCGGCGCGGGGTGGATGCCGTTGCCGGCGTGCATGACGCGGCGGGCTGGAGCGTTTTTGTGTTCACCTCAACCGCCACTGGGTTGTTGGCCTGGTGGTTGGTGCGCGCCGAAGCGCGGGCGAGGCGCCTGGCGGGAGGAACGCATTGAGAACCTTGCGACAGAATGCGTCTCTCGGATTAATCCTGGGTCTCTTCTTGGGAACCATCGCGGCGGCTTGGGGTTGGTTTCAACTCGCACCTGCCGAGCCGGTTGAACGTCTGCAATTTGAAGTCCGCGCCGCCCTTGATGGCTGGCGGTTCGAGGACAGGGCGCTGCATGCCACCTCCCTCGACATTCTGGCGACGAGGGACGTGGTAAATGGCGTGTTTCATGCCGAGGAGGCGGGATCTGTGACGGTGTTCGCCGCGGCATGGAATGCCGATAACCCACGACAGATGAGCGTGGTTCAGCACACGCCGGATGTCTGCTGGGTAGGCGTCGGATGGGAGCCGGTGGCGGAGGGACAACCCGGCGAGGTGACCCTGGAGATCCATGGGCGCCCGGTACGTTTTCAGTGCCGGCTGTTCGCGGCGCCGGGCGGACATCAGCGCGAGTTGGTTTTGTGGTGCACGCTGGTCGGCGGACAGGTTCTCGAGGAGTCCGAGCGTTGGCATGGGGAGACGCGTGACGGCGAAAACGCGCGTAGTCGGTTCGCGGTCGCCAGCCGCCGCCTCGCCGCGGGCCAGTTTCTCGACAACCTCCGCCACCACCGTGCCGCCACGGCGAGCAAACAGTTCGTGCGCGTCTCCATGCCCGTCGGCCTGGGCGACTGGCAGAAGGCACTCGAATGGCTCTCGCGATTCGCGCCACTTTGGCTGAATATCCCGCCTGACAAGGGATCCATACGGCGGTCGGCGTTTACACCAGAATCCTCCCGGCCGGGTGGTCCAACCCAACATTGAGCGCAGCATTATGAGCAACCTCCGAGCCAAGCTGACCTCCAATCAGGCGGTCATCGGCACTTGGTGCAACTCCGGATCGCCCCTGATAGCGGAACTGATGGCGGGGAGCGGATTCGACTTCGTCTGTGTCGATGCCGAGCATTCACCGGTGGATGTCCCGCAAGCAGTTGGGCTATTCCAGGCCATCGCGGCCGGGAATCCCGACTGCGCCCCTTTGGTACGGTTGCCTGGCGTGGACTATGCCCTGGTGAAGCGATGGCTGGACGCCGGAGCACGGGGCGTCATTTGCCCACTGATCAACACCCGCGCGGAGGCCGAGCTTCTGGTTCAGGCGGTCAAATACCCGCCAATGGGACGACGCGGAGTCGGCTTCTGCCGGGCCAACCGATTTGGTTCAGGCCTCGCAGAAGCGTTTCAGTCAGCCAATGATGAGATCGTGACCGGCGTTCAGATCGAGCACATCGACGGCGTACGCTCCATCGATGAGATCCTCTCGGTGCCTGGGATCGATGCGGTGTTCATCGGGCCCTACGATCTCACGGCGTCCATGGGGATCACGGCCCAATTTGACCACCCGGAGTACCTTGCCGCGCGCGCGCGCATTCTCTCCGCTTGCCGGCGTCATGGTGTCCATCCGGGCATCCATGTGGTGCAGCCCAGCCCGGAGGAATTTCTGGCCCGCGTGGCTGACGGGTACCGGTTCCTCGCCTACAGTTTGGACATCACCATGCTGCAGCAGGCGTGCCGCCACGGAGTGTCGACCATACGCGCAGGCTTGGAGCCCGCGTCGGCTCGGCCGGGGTCTCCGTAAACATAACCGGCCACGCCCCACGGAACGTTCTCAAGTAAGAATCCGTCTCTTCCGACCGAACTGCCATGCATCGCCTCGTCGCCCTCCTCCCCATGAAAGCCCACTCCGCGCGCGTGGTGGGGAAGAATTTTCGGAATTTCGCTGGAAAACCGTTGTTCCGATGGATTCTCGACACACTGCTCGAGATCGAGGAGATCGAACGCATTGTCATCAACACCGATGCGCGTGCGATCTTGGCCCAGCATGGATTGACTGATAGCGACCGCATCTTGATACGGGACCGGCGCCCGGAGATCTGCGGCGATCTCGTGAGCATGAACAAGGTGTTGGCAGATGATCTGGCCCACGTGCCCGCCCGCACGTATCTGATGACGCACACCACTAATCCGCTGTTGGGTGCGGGCACTATCCGCAGTGCCTTGGCGGTTTACGATGAGGGATCTGCCGTGAAGGGCTCGGACAGTCTGTTCACCGTCAATCGGTTTCAGACCAGGTTTTATCGGGAGGACGGCTCAGCGGTGAATCACGACCCCCAGAATCTGATTCGTACGCAGGATCTGGAGCCCTGGTACGAAGAGAACAGCAACCTGTATCTCTTCAGTCGCGAGTCGTTCGCCAACACGCAGGCGCGGATCGGGCGGAAGCCGATTCTTTTCGAAACTCCGCGCATGGAATCCGCGGACATCGACGATGCGGTGGGCTGGACCATGGCGGAAATGCTCGCATTGGCGAGGTTGTTGCACCGGGCACAGGCGGGGGCGCCTCCGCGTGAAGGGTGAAACCGTTCGATGCGTCACCATGGATGCGCGAGAGAAGGCTCCAACGCTGGCTGAGCCGGGTGTGGTCGTCCCCTTCGTGGACGTCGTTCAGCAGCTATGCCGCGCAGTCCGCAGGAGTGGCGGTGTTCCTGCCGCTTCTCCTACGGAAACTGCCGAGCGAACAGGTCGCGGTAGTGCTGCTGTTGGCCACCGTGGGAGGTATCCGGTTGCTGCTCGACTTTGGTTTCTCGTACACGCTCATGCGGCACATCTCCTACCTGCTGGCGCCGGGTTCGGCGGTGGGGGCGGAATGCTTGGTGGCGGCCGATCTGGGCAGCATCAAGGCATCGATCCGTCGAGTTTACCTCGTGCTTGCGGTGTTGACCCTGCTTTTACTGGCTTCGGTGGGCACTTTCGCGGTGGCGCGCGTGATTCGGGACTCAGGGATCGCCGGCCCGGCGTGGTGGGCGTGGTGGGTGGCGGTCCTTTCAAATGCGATCTCAACCTGGGGTATCCAGTTTGGGACGTGGGTCCAGGGAACCGCGAACGTTGCACTCCTACGCCGATGGGAGACATTCTTCGCGCTGCTGAGCCCGCTTACTGCGGCCATCGTCTTGTTTACTGGCGGGGGCGTCCTGGGGGTGACTTGCGCTCTGGCGTCGTGGCAGGTGATCGCCGTTTTGCGAAACTGGGTTCTCGCCCGACGCGTCAACAACTGCCTCTGGATTCGCACGGTTTCCCGAAGCCCCACGGCGTCGGAATGGTCCGCCCTTTGGGCTCAGACTTGGCGGACCGGTCTGGGCGTCCTGGCCAGCTTCGGCGTGATGCAAGGATCAGTCATCGCCTTTGGCCGAATTCTGTCTGGAGAAGTACTGGCTTCATTTCTGCTCGGGTTCCGAATCGTCTCAGTTGCGGCGGATGCTTCCCGGGCTCCGTTCTACAGCAGAACTCCCGAGCTCTTCCGGTTGCATGCCAGCGGGGACCGCTCCGCCTTTCTTGGGTTGGTTCAAAACGGCATGCGTCGAAGCCTGATTCTGTTCGTGGCGGCATGGAGTCTGGCGGCATGGATGGGGCCGTGGTTGCTTGCGCAGGTCGGTTCGCGCACCGAGTTTCCCGGTCGCGGCGTGTGGGCGGCGTTCGGATGTGCCTTTTTTCTACAGCGGTGGGGCGCCATGCACATGCAGGTGGTCTGCGCGGCCAATCGGATTCTCACGCATCTCTCAGACGGCATCACAGCGTTGGTTTATCTCCTCATTCTGCCGATTCTGTTAGGACCGTTCGGGGAGCTCGCTTTGCCCCTGGCCCTGAGCCTGAGCTACGCGATGGCGCTGATTCCGTTTGGCATTTGGCATTCGCGTGTTGTCACCGGACTTCCGGCGATCACGTTCGAATCCCGCGCGGCCGGACCCGTCCTGGGGGTTTTCGCGACGCTGGTGATTGCGTACCTGGTGATCGGACCACTTCGTTGATCTCTGGGGCTCTTATAACGGCTTCCCCATGATTCTTCGATTGGCAGGCGAGTCCTGGGTTCGGCTGCAAGAGCTTCGCTGCAGGTTCATTCGGTGGCAGAATCGAGGGCGGCCCCGACTGTTCTATTTCGCGGATTCCCGGTCGGTCGACGTACGGCGACGCTATACCAAGCGGGACCCCTTGGGCTTTTATCCTGCAGGATTAGTTCGGGAGTTTCAGTCGGTAGTGCGGATTGTTCCCTATCGGCATACCACTGTGGTGGACTTCCTTTGGGAGTATGAGAAATGCGCGGCGTGGGCGGACATTGTGGTGGCGCATGTTGGCATCGTGGATTTTTCGCCCCGCCCGAAGCGAGATGCGTGGGAGAACGTTTATGGACTCAAGCGCGAGCGGTATGATGAGGTCTTCGGACGCGAGGCAATGCGTGGTCATCTGGAAGGATGCATGGATTGCGAGTATGAGGGACAGCCGACGCAGAACCTATTTTCGCTCGAGATGGCACGTGAGAGCCTGCTGCCACGACTGCGATCGATTCCCAACCTGATCTTCGTGGGTTGCAATGGCCTGGTCCCGGGATGGGAGGGGAATTACACTCGTGGCCGCCCTGCGAACATGGCCGTGGTGATGGACTATTCCCGTTTGCTCTGTGGGGGATTGGCGAGGCCGGTGGCCTTCGACGACTGGGGGCAGGCGGAGATCCGGCGATATACGGTGGATAACATCCATTACACCCCGGAAGGGGGTGCGGAGGTGGGCCGGCGGATCCGTGCGGCCGTCGAGCGTTGCTTGGTCCAATGATAAAGAAACTGATTAAGAAGGTCGTCAGCCGACACGATTTGTACCGGCTCCGCTTTGCCTTGGCCCGATCGCGCGCCTCCGTTACAAGCCATCGGGGAGTCGGTCGCGGGAGGCGGTGTTTCATCATGGGCGGCGGGCCGAGCCTGAAGATGATTGATCCCTCACACTTAGTCAAAGAGGCGACTTTCGGCGTCAACGGCATTTACCTGATTCGAGATTGGCTGGGATTCCTCCCCAGCTATCTCGTGGTCGAAGACAAGCTGGTGGTGAACGATCGGGGCTCGGACATCGCTGCGCTGAGAGGCCCGGTGAAGTTCTACGATGATCGCTACAACGTGCAGATTCCGCCAGACGAGCGCACGGTGAACATTCGAATGTTCGATGACTACAGCGAGTATCCAGGGTTTCCTGAATTCAGTAGAGACGCCTCCCGAGGTGTTTGGTGCGGAGGCACGGTGTCTTACTTGTGCCTGCAACTGGCCTATTATCTGGAGTTCGATCCGATATATCTGATTGGTTTTGATCATAACTATGTGAAACCCGATCATGTTCAAGCGGATGGCGTGGTATGGACTTCCCGGGGTGAGGATCCGAACCACTTTCACCCGGACTACTTCGGTGCGGGAAAGAAGTGGCATGATCCGCGAGTGGATCGTATGGAGGTCGCCTACCACCGTGCCTCCAAGGAGTTCGCGGCGGTGGGGCGTCGGGTTCTGAATGCCACGGTTGGTGGGAAGCTGGAAGTCTTCCCGCGGGTTTCCTACGACTCGATTTTCGCCCGGTGACGTCGGAGTGAACGATGTCCTCAGAGTCAGAAGGATCACGCAGCCATCGCCCTCGGAGAACATTGCATGAATCAATCCGTCATTTCCGACGTCCTGCCACCGATCTCCGGCGCTGGCCCGGGGTCAATCGCCCCGACGACGGCACTGATGCGGCCGACGAGGCCGAGGCCCGACTCCCCGCCCGAGGCGACGTTGCCATGGCTCAACCGCCTGTGCTGGGCCGCGCTCCCGCTGGCGGGTTTGGCGGGTACGGTGGTGAGCAAGCGATTCGAGATCGCGAGTCCCAAGTATGCGGTTTGGGCGGTGTTCTTCCTGGGTGTGGTGGTGCTTCGAGGTTCGGCCGTCTGGAACGTTCGGGCGTTGCGCTATCTCCTGCCCCTGCTGCCGTTCTGCCTCGGAGTGATCTTGGCCCAGATCATGGTCCCTTATTCGCAGATCATAGCGCTGACGCACGGCGTTGGGTTTCCTGCCTTGGTGGGGTCGATGGCCCTACTCGCTTCCGAGATCAGGAGCGTGTCCCAGTTGGCGACCGCGCTCCGCAGCTTTCTTGCGGGACTGGCTGCAACGGCTGTCGTCCTGGTGGTTCCCTATTTCCTATTCGGCAGTCTTGAGCCGGGCGGGATGTATTTTAATCCGACGGACTTCGGACTTCCGTACGCGTTGCTTTATGACTCCAATCTGAACCTTCCGTTCTTCTTGGGCCTGCTGTTCGCCGTGGGATTCGCGTGTGCTCGTGGCGACCTTGGCCATGGAAACATCCGGTGGTTGTCGTGGCGCTCAGCGATTTGGATTGGCCTGCTGGCTGCACTCGTGGTTCTCCTGGTGGCTGCGAATCGCCGCAATGTCATGCTGGCGCTGGCGTTGACGTTGATGGCGGTGCTGCTGCGCCGTTGGGCTTGGCCGATGTGGCTGGTACCGCTTCTGATGCCCTTGGTCTGGGGGCCTGTTTCGGCAGCACTGGTCGTTGGCGTCGAAGCGATCGGGGCAGACCGGATCTTGCGCCGGACCGCGAGCGAGGATGTGATTACTGCAAACAATCGGGATCTCGTGTGGAATCACACCTTGGATCGCCTGGTTCATCCCTTCATGGGGCGGGAGTATTTCCATGGGGATCGAGAGGAACTGGGGAATGCCATGACGGAGATTCGCTTCGGGGACGAGTCATTCTGGGTGGTTTACCATGCTCATAACACGGCATTGGAGGCGTTCATGTCGTTCGGATTGGTGGGCTGGATCGGTTATTTGCTCAGCTACGGTTGGCTCGGGAAGCAGACGCATGTGCTCATGCGGCGACGGTGGTGGAGTGGTGAAGGCGGTTGGGTGGCACGCGTCCTGGTGATCGGGGTGGTGTTCTGTGTCATGTGTGGTGGAGCCGAATCGTTGGCTCGATTGGATTCGTTGGAATGGGTGGCTTGGTTGGGTTTGTGGATGTTGGGGAGCTCGGCAATTCTGGTGTCCGCGAAGTCCGATCATGAATGAGTATTCGGGATCGAGGAGGGGCTGTCTGAAGGTTTCCCTTGTGGTCGGTACATATGGACCTCGGGAAGCTGCGTTGAGCCGCTTCCTGGATTCGGTTCGGGGTCTGCCCAGCGATGGCGTGGAGGTGATTGTCGTCGACCAGAACCCCGACGAGCGTCTTGCGCAGGTTTGCAGCAGTCCTCGCATCGGGGTGGAGTTAACGCGCATGCGGAGTGCGCCTGGCTTGTCGCGATCGCGAAATCTCGGTGTGAGCGCTGCCCGCGGTGACGTCGTCGGGTTTCCCGACGACGACTGTTGGTATTACGAGCAAACCTTGGGTGTTGTGGGTGCGACCTTCGATCAACGCCCTGAGGCCCGCGTTGTGTGCGGACGAATTGTGGATGAGCACGGCGCCCCATACCTTCATGACCGGTGGCCTTCCCAGCCAGGCTGGGTTTCGATGCCAGACACACTCCTCTTTTTAGCCTCGGCCGCGCTTTTTGTGCGTCGCCCCGCGCTGATCGACGTGGGAGGCTTCGACGAAGCGATGGGCGTTGGAGCGTGGCACGGTTCCTGTGAGGAACTCGATGTCGCCCGACGAATTCTCCGGAAAGGCGGACGCATCTGGTATGAGCCGGGGATCGTGGTTGGGCACCCTCGCGCGGTGGCATCCGGATTGGGAGATCCCATGGTACACCGCCGCCGGGAACGCTCCTATGCACGGGGATTGGGCTATTTGCTTGGAAAAGAGGGGGCTGGTGTACTGATGGGCATCCGGCTGGTTGGCGTCCCGCTGGTGAAGGCACTGGTTCGCCTCCTGATGTTGGACCTCGGACGATCCTGTGATTGCCAGCAGCAGGCGATGGGGCGATGGGAGGGGTGGCGGAGCGGGAGGGGCTGTACCCGAAGGAGATTGGTCGGGACAGGAGTTGGCTGTGATCCTGCGTCCGGGACGAATACGTAATGGACAGGTCGCTCTTCGAGTCGTTGGAGTACCTGGCACCCCATGCCTCGATCCCTCCGAGGAACGGAAGTGATCGGCGATCGTGGCAGCTCTACCTGGAGATGGCGCCCGTTTTTCGCCGGTCCATTTTTCTAGGGCGCGAAGGGAAGAGCGGCGTGCCGACGGCGTGGCAGCCCTATCCGACACGCGGACGGTGGCGTGATCGAAAGGGACTTACTTCGTTGGTGGCGCTCTTGAGTGGCCAAGACTATCTAGCAGTTCGGCATCTGGGTCCTGGCTACCGGCATGCTCTCGCGGCGAGTGCCGGGGGCGGCGGGCTCTGTGTGGTGAACTTTCTATTCTCGGTACCCGCGTTGAATCCTCGACAACTCACCGGTCCGCTGGTGGTCGAGACGCACAACGATGACTGGGAATGGTATCAGAATCTCGCTAGGGCCAGTCGCGCCCCATGGGTCCGCTGGCTCTGTTCGGGAGCCGTACGGCATTCCGCTCGAAACCTGGCAAGTCTGCCCGTTGGCACGTTGATGGTGCACGTGAGCAGTTCGGATGCGGAGGCGTATCGACGTCGTCGGCCGGATCTCCAGCATGTGGTGATCGAGAATGGGACCGATCTTCGGCCACGGAGGAGCAGGCCTCGGAATGATCCGGATCGTCCGCGCGTGCTGCTGTTCGTTGGAAGCCTTTCCAGTCGGATGAACCAGGACGGGTTAGCGCACTTTGCTTCACATTTTTGGCCGTCGCTGCGGTCGGGGGCGACGTTCCGAGTGGTCGGTTCCCGCCCCCCGAAAGCGCTCGAGCATTGGATCGAGCGACAGGGCTGGGAATTGTCGGCGGACGTCTCGGAGACGGATCTGGATCGGTTGTATGAGGAGGCCCATTTCGCCGTGCTCCCTTTTGCCTACGGCGCGGGGAGCAAACTGAAACTCATCGAAGCCTGTGGGCGGGGGGTGCCCGTGCTGACGACGGTGGCGGGTCGGGTGGGATTCCCTGCGTTGCCAGCGGCCGTGCTGGTGAGCGACGACCCCGGAGCTTGGAGCGCGCGGGTGTCTGGATTGGATGGTTGGATCGGGGGAAATCATGGTGAGGAGGATCTGATCCAGTTTGCGCGGGCCTTTGAGTGGCGTGTTCTGGCGGACCGGTTGCTCAAGGAGGTGGAGAACGTTTTTTCCGGAAAGTCATGTCTGCGGTCCTAAGACTTCGAAAGATCCTTAACTGCCTGGGACGGCCAAGGCTTTGGCGTGCATTGGTCCGAGGGGTGGCGCCTTCGATCGAGCATCGCCCGGCGTTGGAGCGACTGCCCGTCGATCGAGTGGTGGATGCGGGAGCGAATCGGGGCCAATTCGCGCTGGCGTGTCGGCTCTACCTCCCGGGGATTCCGGTTCATTCGTTCGAACCCATCCCCGGGGAGGCGGAGGTGTTTCGTGCGGTGTTGGGCGAGGATGATCTGGTCAGACTGCATGGTCTCGCGCTGGGATCGGAGCGGGGCGAGGCGGTGTTGAATCTGAGCGCGCGACGCGACAGTTCCTCATTGCTGCCGATTGGCGACGAGCAGGCGAGGATTTTTGCCTCCACGGAGAAGGTGGGAGAGCTTCGCGTGCCGGTGGGGAAATTAGATGATTTTTTCGCGGAATGGGGCGACGCGAGAGCGATGCTGTTGAAGTTGGACGTGCAAGGATTCGAGTTGTCGGTTCTCAAGGGGGCGGGAGACACCTTGCGGAGATGTGCCTATGTCTACTGCGAGTGTTCGGAGGTGGAACTCTACACCGGGCAGGCATTGCGGGCGGAGATCGAAGGATATCTGAATGGCATGGGCTTCGCGCGAGTTTTGCGGCTGAACGAGACCTGGAATGGCGGCTCCCTGGTGCAGGCGGACTATCTGTTCCAGAGGGAGACGAGACCCGCGGGAGTCGGTTCGACGGTGGTGGACTAAGAGACGCACGAACGCATGAAGAAACTACTGGTGACAGGCTCGTCGGGGCTGATTGGCAGTGAGGTGGTAACTCATTTTGCCCAGGACAGCTGGCGGGTGCATGGAGTGGACAACAACATGCGAGCCGACTTCTTTGGGCCGGAGGGCGACACGCGGTGGAACCAGGGGCGCCTGGCGAGATCCTTCGCTGGCTTCCAGCATCATGAGGTGGACATCCGCGACCGTGGGCGGGTGGATGCGCTCCTGGCCGAATTGCGGCCGGCAGCCATCGTGCATACGGCGGCCCAGCCGAGCCACGATCTGGCGGCGCGCCGGCCGTTCGATGATTTCGACGTCAACGCGGTGGGCACGTTGAACCTGCTCGAGGCGGCGCGCCGGCATTGTCCGGAGTCGCCCTTCGTGCACATGAGCACCAACAAGGTGTACGGGGACGCGCCGAACGAGATTGAGCGCGTGGAGTTGGAGACGCGTTGGGACTATGCCGATCCTGCGTACCGCGAGGGGATCCCGGAGTCGTTCCGCATCGACCAGAGCAAGCACTCGCTGTTTGGCGCGTCGAAGGTTGCGTCGGACGTGATGGTGCAGGAGTACGGGCGATACTTTGGCATGCCCACCTGTTGTTTGCGTGGCGGCTGTCTGACCGGCCCGAATCATTCGGGAGTGGAGTTGCACGGATTCCTGAGCTTCCTCATCAAGTGCAACTTGGAGGGGCGCCTGTATCGCGTGTTCGGGTACCAGGGCAAGCAGGTGCGCGACAACATCCACAGCGCCGACGTGGTGGCGTTCATGGCGCGGTTCATCGCGGCGCCACGGCAGGGGGAGGTCTACAATCTGGGCGGCGGCCGCGAGAATTCGATTTCCATTCTCGAGGCGTTCCGGCTGGCAGCGGAGGTTTCTGGGAAGGCGATGCGGTACGAGTACCTCGACCAGGCGCGGAGTGGCGACCACATCTGTTACTACTCAGATCTGCGGAAACTGAAGGAACACTACCCGGGCTGGGGCATCACCCGCGATCTGCGCACGACGTTCGAGGAGATTCATCGCGCTTGGAGCGAGCGCGAGCGCTGATGAGGCTGCTGGTCATCACCAATTTGTTCCACCCCGACCGTGGCGGTGGTGCGTCCGTCTTCTCCGACCTCTGCTTCGGGCTTGCCGAGCGCGGGTGGTCGGTAACGGTGTTTACCACGCACCCCTACTATCCGGAATGGCGTCGCAAGAGCGACGCTCCGGTCTGGAGGCGACAGCGGGAGCGCCTGCGCGGCGTCGACGTGGTGCGGCATGGCCTCCATGTTCCGGCGCAGCCGTCGAAGCTGATTCCACGCGTGCTGTTCGAGGCATCATTCCTGGCGAGCCTGGCGCGCAGCCTGTTCGCAGGGCCGCGCTTCGATGCGGTGATGGTCTATTGTCCCACGCTGTCGTCCGTGGCCTTCGCCGCCCTGCGGCGTTGGGTCTGGCGGGAGCCGGTCTGGTTGAACGTGCAGGACATTCCCGCGGATGCGGCGTCGGCGAGCGGCATCAGCCGTTCGCGGCTGTTCGATCGCGTCGCGCAATGGGGGCAGCGGTGGTTGTTCAATCAGGCTCAGGTTTGGAGCACCATTTCGCCGATCATGGCGCGGCGACTGGCGGAACTGCGCCGGCGCAATCAGCCGCTGCACGTCATTCCGAACTGGCTGAATGAATCCATGGCCGCCGCCGTGGAGGCCTCGTCTGCGAGGGTGCGGCGCTTGCCCGGTGCCCCGTTCCGGCTCCTGTACGCCGGGAACATTGGGAAGAAGCAAGGGTTGCTCGACACCCTCCAGGCCTTGCAACGCTCCAGCGCGGCGATCCAGGTGGACGTGCACGGGGACGGCGGGGAGGCGGCTGGGGTGCGAGCGTGGATCGAATCGGTGGGCGATGCCCGGTTTCGTTTCGGACCCTTTCTGGACGAGGCCGGGTTTGTGGCCGCGCTGCACCGGGCGGATGCCTTTCTGATTTCGGAGCGTCCCGGCTCGGGCGCGTCCTTCATTCCCAGCAAGTTGATTCCCGGGATTGCCACCGGGACACCGATCGTAGCGGTATGCGATGGCGACGGGCCGTTGGGTGTGGAAATGCGCGATCACCGGCTGGGGTTGGTGACCGACTGGTCCGGGTTAGAGGGCCTGGCTGATCGTGTGGTGGAGTTGGGACGTGACGGAACGGGGTTTATCGAGTTGCAGCGCCAATGCCTGGAGCGAGCCAAGGCCTACCACCGCCGATACGCCCTGGACGGGATTGCCGCGAAGCTGGGCGAAGTGATCGCCGGCGTTCGCGCCTAAGAATGGGAGGCACCGGGGTTCCGTGGGAACCCGGTCCCATTTAATTCAGTACGCATTCTTTCGCGTCATGAAGGTGGCCACCATGATCTGGCCGTCGAGCAGGAGGCTCCAGTTTTCGAGATAGAAGATGTCGTAAGCGACGCGTTCCACCAAATCCGTGTCCCCGCGCAACCCGTGGATCTGGGCCCAGCCCGTGATCCCGGGTTTTGTCGTGTAACGGGCGTTGTAGTGCGGGATTTGCTCGCTGAGTTTGGTGGAGTGGAAGGTGCGTTCGGGGCGCGGGCCCACGAGGCTCATTTCGCCGCGCAACACGTTCCAGAATTGTGGTGCCTCGTCGAAATTGAGGCGGCGCATCAGGCGCCCGATGGGGAGGACACGCGGGTCATCCCGAAGCGTGGACTGGTTGAGGTGATCCTGCTTTTCGGATCCCTGGTACATGCTGCGGAGTTTCCACATCCGGAACGGGCGGCCCATGCGCCCGATGCGCTCCTGCGCGAAGAATACGGGGCCGGGATCCTCGCGCCGGATGCGCCAGGCGCAATAGGCGATGATCGGGGCGAAGAGGACGAGGCCGACGACCGAACCCACCAGGTCCACACCGCGTTTGAGGGTGCGATTGTAGAGGCGGTCCAGCGGAAGGCGTGAGACGCCGAGGACCGGGACGCCGCTGATGGTTTCGAGTTGGAGGCCAGAGACGAGGATCTGGAAGTAGGACGGCACCACCTTGAACTGGACGAACTGGCGTTCGCAGAGGTTGGCCAGCGAGATGACCTCATTGGTGGTGGCATCGAGGTCTGTGGCAACCACCATGTCCGCCGCTTGGCGGGCGAGGATATCGGGGAGATCCGTGTAGTCGCCCAGGCGCGGGATGGACGGCGGCGGTGTCTCCGCATATTTGCCGTCGACCGAGGGGAGGCAGCCCAGCAGGGCGTAGGGATGACTGGGATCGCCGGTGATGGACTGCGCCAGCTTGGAGGCTTCGGAGTTCCAGCCCACGAAGATGAGCCGTTGGCGCAGGCGCTGGGCGATGGTGGGGCTTTGGATGAAGGTATGAAACGCCGTCCGCCAGCCGAGGATGGCGCCCCAGCAGAGGACGGCGGAGGAGGCGGCATAGATGCGCGAGATCGGCGGGTCGAGCTTGGCGGCGAGGCTGAGGCTCAGGTAGAGCGCGAACCACATCAGGACCGACTTGGTCACCAGCATAACCACACGGCGGAGACGCAGCAGATGGCGAGGATCGTAGAGGTTCTGGGTGAAGAGGAGCAGCATGAGGAACGTGGCTCCCACCGCCATCAGGCCGGCATAGTCCTCGATTTCCGGCGGATTGGGGAGTTTGACGCCGAACCCAATCCAACCGGATTTGAAACGAATCCAGAAGGCGGCGATGAGACCGATCAGCGTGGCCACCAAGTCTCCAAGGAATGCGAGAGTCGTGAGCGTAGCCAGGAGACCCTGTCGCCTCGACATTTCCTGGATGCCGTGACGTAGCGTCTCTTCAGTGGCTGGGATAATCGACACGACTTCCATTTCGAACGAACGGGGCTCTCCTAGTCCGATTGTTGTTTTCGGCGACAGGCCGAACCGCAGAAATGGTGCTCGTCCGGCTCAAGGCATGGCAAGCGCCTTTGCCTTTGAGAAACCCTTCCCAGGGAGGGCACCGTGCTCCAGGGTTTTCTCGTTGGATGGATGAGGTGCGGTCAACACACCCATCGACCCGATCTCTGGATCAAGCTGGAGAGCCATTTTACCACAGCTTATGGCGGGACCGTTCCTGGCTGATGCCTTCTGCAACCTCGATCACGGTGCTCACGGCCACAAGGTCGCTGCGCTCAGGTTGGTGAAGGTGCCGCTGGTGGCGGACTGAAGAATCGCGACGCGCACCGCGTAAGTGCGGGGTGCCGCCGGAGGCGAAGCGTCGGTGAAACGGTTGGTGGCGAGGGCAGTGCCGGTCAGCCGCGTCCAGTTCGAGCCCGGTCCGTTGGTGGACCGATAGACGTGATAGGTGGAATTGGACAGCACGCCGGGGTTCCACTGGAAGGTGAGGGAGTTGTCCTGGTTGGTGACCGAAGTGAGGCCGTGCACGGGGGCGAGCGGTTTCGGGCGCAAGGTGGGGTCGCCGTGGCTGGCGAGGTAGATGTAGGCTCCCTGGGAACGTTGGCCGGTGAAGACCTTGACCTGGGTGCCGAACGAGTTGCTTAGCGTGGTGGAGACGAAGGGGAACTGCCACGCGTCGTTGAAAGTCTGCTTCCAGAGTTGGCTGAGCGGCTCGTTGAGGAAGGTGCCCTGTAACTGCCAGTGGGCGCGCGGCGCACCGGCATAGGACCAGGACAAGCCGTTGGTTTGGGCGGCGAGCAGCCCGCGGCCGAGGTGATTGCCAATGTTCCACTCACTGGCGAAGGAGGCTTCAATCAGGGAAAACGCCACCGGGGGCTGGTTGGAGATTGCGGTCAGGTTCGCCGTCACGCGCGGGGTGAGGCCATGGAAGGCGTTGACCACCGGGTTGGGATGGATGCCGCCTGGACCGTTGCCGAATCCGCCGAGGAGCCCCCAGACGGCAGGCGTTCCCGCGGTGAGAAAATCCTGGGCCGCGAAAGCCGGGACATTGGTTCCGTACTGCGCGGTGCGAATTCTTGCGGCGAATTGCTTGAGCGCGATGGTGTAGGGATGGACGGCTTCCTGGACCAGGTTCGAGGTGAAAAAGGCACCGGCCACCAAGGCTTCAGGCAGCACGACTTCGGCGCGGCGGTACTGGCGGGTTTTGGCGAGGTACCGGTTCAAAAGATCGAGTTCGGACCGTGCTGGCGTCGCTTCGGCGAAGGCGGGCAGGAGCGCGAGGTCCACGCGACCCACGGGAATCTCGAGTTCTGCGATTCCGGAGGGGTTGGGAGGCACCAGTTCCTGATCGAACGCGCCGTCGCCCGCGAGATTGGGCACCGCCACGTTTGGCGCGGCCAGCCAGTTGGTGGAGTCGGTCCAGATGCCGTCGACGTCTCCATAGTAGGCGTCGGCGGGGAGCGGTCGGTAGGGATGACCGTCCGGGCTGAGCATGCCGGAGAACGGGATGGGCAGGTGCCCAAGAAGAAGCAACGCACGGGTCGACTCCGGGGCCGCCGCGAACTGATTCGTGATCCAGCCCTTCACTTCAGCAATGAGCGGTGGGTTGTTGGTGGGGGTGACGTCGTCATGGCGCGGTCCATTGAAGCGCGAGACGGTCCAGCCCTCGGACCAGAGATCGCGGATGAGGGTCTCGACCGAGGTTGCGAACGCGACGTCGTTGGTGAGGGTCCGATCGACCACCAGGAGAACCCTGCCGGGCTGGTGCGCGGGCTCGATGGCGATGCCGGCGCGTGCGAGCAGGTAGCCAGGATCCGTGGTGGTCAGCAACTCCAAGGGGAGCCCGACGCCGGTGGAGAGCCGGTAGTCGTAGGTTCGGCCCTGGACTAGGTTGGTGTCGGTGAACCGTGGTGGCAGCGCGGTCGCGATGACGCTCCAAGTGCTACCTCCGGATTCGCGGCGCTCGATGCGGTGCGGCCAGTTGGTCACGCCCTGCCAGTGGAGTTGTACTCCCTGCGGCGCGGCCTGGAGGCTCACCGCCATCGAGGTGGGATTGGTGACCAGGTTGAGCGGGATGTTGTAGGCCACCACGCTGTCGAGAATACCGCGCAGTTGGCCGGTGCCGTCCGGCCGCGAGCCGAAATGCACCCCGGCCGCACGGGTGGCGGCGTCCGGAGCAGCGACCACCCCGGAACCGCGGGCCACCAGCCCGCCATTGATGAAGAGCGCGGTGGCGTTGGTGGAGTAAGAGACCTGGACCTCAATGGGGAACTCGGGATCGTAGTCGCCGGAGCAGGCGCGGAAGCTGGCCTGGACGTTGGTGAGCATGCCGCCTGCGCCGTTGGGTGTGGTAAAGAAGAGATTGGTGCCGCGCGCATCGAGCCGCAGCGCGAACGGCCCGACACCGACCAGGTCGATGGTCGCCCCAGGGCCGGTGCCGGGGGTGCAGTCGGGGGCGTCGCTGCCCCAGTTCGGTGCAAAGGCCAGGCGCAGCGTGCCCTGCAGGAAGGTGGTGTTCACGTCGCCATCGATGTCCGTCCGGGGAGAGGACAGTCGAGCTGCGGGGTCCGAAAGATCGATGCCGTAGGCAGCGCCCGGACCCGTGGGGACCACGGCGATTTCGTTGGTGACCAAGGGCAGGGATCCGTTGCTGGCGCGGAATGGGTCCG
>JADLFD010000413.1 GCA_020845805.1 Verrucomicrobiales bacterium
TCAAACCCCTCGGGATAGGGCACGCCCACCTTGCGCAGGGCTCCGATGCGAGCGCCGAGCGAGGAGGTGTCCAGCTTCTGCGTCAGCAGCCACGGGTAGGGCGGCATGATCGAACCCGGCGAGGTCGAGCCCGGATTCTCCATGTGATTGTAGTGCCAGGCATTCGGATACTTCCCGCCGATGCGGTGCAGGTCGGGTCCGGTGCGCTTCGAACCCCAGAGGAAGGGGTGATCGTAGACGTACTCACCGGCCTTCGAGTATTCGCCGTAGCGCTCGGACTCGGAGCGGAAGGGACGAACCATCTGTGAATGGCAGCCCACGCAGCCTTCGCGGATGTAGAGGTCACGTCCGAGAACCTCCAGGGGGGTGTACGGTTTGACGGAGGAGATGGTGGGGACGTTTTCCTTGATGAGATAGAGCGGGATGATCTCGACCAATCCGCCGATGAGCACAGCGACCGTGGCGAGCACCGTGAAGATAAATGACTTCGACTCGAGCCAGCGATGGCCAGTGCTGTGGGTGTCGGGTTTGGCTTCGAGCGCAGGGGCCTGGACTTCCTCGTCGGCGAGGAAGTTACCCTGCTTGGCGGTCTTGTAGAGGTTCCAGGCCATCATGAACACGCCGAGGATGAACAACGTGCCGCCCACCGCGCGCAGGCGGTGCATGGGCAGGAGCCGGATGACCGTCTCGAGGAAGTTCGGGTACTGCAGGAAGCCGTCCGCGGTGAACTGCTTCCACATGAGACCCTGGGTGACTCCGCTGAAGTACATGGGCACCGCGTAGAACATGATGCCGAGCAGCCCGACCCAGAAGTGGTAGTTGGCCAGCTTCACGGAGTAGAGTTTGGTGCGGTACATGCGCGGGAAGAGCCAGTACAGCATGCTGAAGGTGAGGAACCCGTTCCAACCCAGCGCCCCGGTATGCACGTGGGCAACGGTCCAGTCGGTGAAATGCGACAGTGAGTTGACGCTCTTGATGGAGAGCAGCGGGCCTTCGAGGGTGGCCATGCCGTAGGCGGTGATGGCGACCACCATGAACTTGAGCATGGGATCCTGGCGCACCTTGTCCCACGCGCCGCGGAGGGTGAGCAGGCCGTTGAGCATGCCGCCCCAGGAGGGAGCGACGAGCATGACGGAGAAGACCATGCCGAGGGATTGCGCCCAGTCCGGCAACGCGGTGTAGAGGAGATGGTGCGGGCCGGCCCAGATGTAGAGGAAGATCAGGCCCCAGAAATGGATGATCGACAGGCGGTAGCTGAACACCGGCCGGTCGGCGGCCTTGGGCAGGAAATAGTACATCAGGCCCAGGTAGGGCGTGGTGAGGAAGAACGCGACGGCGTTGTGTCCGTACCACCATTGGACCAGGGCATCCTGCACCCCGGCATAGATCGAGTAGCTCTTGAACATCCCGGCGGGAACGGCAAGGGAGTTGAAGATGTGCAGCACCGCCACCGTGATCGCGGCGGAGATGTAGAACCAGATCGCCACGTACATATGGCGTTCACGCCGCTTGGCGATGGTTCCGAAGAGGTTGATGGCGAACACGACCCAGACCAGCGCGATGGCGATGTCGATGGGCCACTCGAGTTCGGCGTACTCCTTACTGGTCGTGAGACCCAGGGGCAGCGTCACCGCCGCGGCGACGATGATCAGGTTCCACCCCCAGAAATTCACCCAGGACAGGAAATCGCTGAACATGCGCGCTTTGCACAGGCGCTGCAGCGAGTAGTAGATGCCCGCAAACATGCCGTTGCCCACGAACGCGAAGATCACCGCGTTGGTGTGCAGCGGACGCAGGCGTCCGAAGGTCGTGTATTGGAGGTTCAGGTTGGCGGCCGGATAGAAGAGCTGGATCGCGGCCAGCAGGCCGGCGACCATGCCCACGATGGCCCAGACGACGGTGATCGCGGCGAAGGCCCGGACGATCTTGTTGTCGTACTTGAATGTTTCGACGTTCATGAGGGTTCGGTTTTGGGGGAGGGGGGAAGGGAGTTGCTGGTATGCGTCGCGGGCGGGTCGTCGGTAAGGATGCGCATGGCCGGGGTCGTGGTGTCTTCGAACTGGCCCGTGCGCGTCGCCCACACGAAAACGCCCAGGAACGAGCCGGCGAGCAGCAGGCTGGCAATGATCAGGATGACGATGACTTCCATGGGTTGGGGGTTAGGAACGGGGCATTGAAGTTGCCCGGGGGGCCTCGGAAGCCGGGCTCAGTAAACCGCTGCGCGAAGCCGCCAAACGGGTCGCCGCCATGGCAAACACCACCACGGTGACCGAACTCAACGGCATCAGGATGGCGCAAATGAGGGGCGACAGGATGCCCGCCGCGGCAATGGAGACGCCAATCAGGTTGTAGGAACCGGACACCAGGAATCCCGCGCGCACGATGCGCACCGAGCGCTGGGAGAAATCGAGGATCCGCCCCAGTCCGGTGACTCGGGCGGCGTCGAGGATCACATCGCTGGCGGGCGAGAATTTGCCCACGCCTTCCACCACCGCCACGCCCACGTCGCCCTGGCGCAGGGCACCCGCATCATTCAGGCCGTCGCCCACCATGGCCACGCAATGGCCGTCAGCCTGCAGTGCGCGGACGAAGGCGAGTTTCTCCTGCGGACTCTGATTGAAGTGCAACGCGGCGGACTTCCCGAACCACCCCGCAAACCGTTCCCGCTCGTGGGCGTGATCGCCGCTGAGCAGTGCCAGCTCGTAGTTCCGACCCAGCTCCACCAGCAGGCGGTCCACATTGGGCCGCACGCGATTCTCCAGCAGCATCACTCCCAGGTAAACGCCGTCCTCGGCCACGTGCACACGACTGCCAGGCGTGGGGGATTCGGAGATCACCACCCCTCCAGCGGCGAGCCAGGCACGCGACCCCAGCACCACCAGGCGCCCGTTCACTCCCGCGCTGATTCCCTGTCCCGCGACCTCGCGGAATCCGGTGACGGGGATGCCCTCGCCGGCGGCGCCCAGATGGCGGACCAGACGGCGCGCGTGGGGATGCGTGGATTGCCGGCACAACGCAGCGATGCGGGACTCCTGTGCGGGGGACAGCGGTGCACCGTCGAATCGCACTCCCGCCGAATCCGCAGCGGTGAGCGTCCCGGTCTTGTCGAAGGCCAGGGTGTCGACGCGCGCCAAGGTCTCGATCACCTGCCCGTTGCGGACGAAAGCGCCGAAGCGCGCGAGCAACCGCTGCGCCGTACCCAGTGTGAACGGGGCGGCCAGCGCCAGAGCGCACGGACAGGCTACGATCAGAACCGAGGTGAACGCCTTCAGGCCCCGCACCGGATCTCCGGCCAGGCTCCAGGCCGCCAGCGCCCCGAAGGAGATGACGACCACCGCCAGCGTGAAGCGGCGGCTGTAGCGGTTGGTCAGGGTCTCGAAGGTATTATCGCGATTCTTGCGAAAAGCCTCATCGTTCCAAAGCGAGGTCAGGTAGCTCTGCGATACGGGCTTCACCGTCTCCACCTCGATGGCTCCCCCCACCTGACGGCCGCCGGCGTAGAGATGATCGCCGGGCGCACGGGCCACCGGATCGGATTCGCCGGTGACGAAGCTGTAATCCACGCAGCCATCACCCGCGAGCAGCCGAGCATCCGCCGGAATCAGCTCACCGCTGCGCACCACCAGGCGATCTCCGGTCTGAACCTTGGAAATGGCGATGGACTCGTCCCCGGCCGCGGTGCGCCGCACCACCGCCAGCGGAAAAAACCCTCGATAGTCGCGATCGAATCCGAGGCGATCATGGGTCTTCTGCTGGAACGCGCGGCCGCAGAGGAGGAAGAAGACCAATCCGGCCAGGGAATCAAAATAGCCTTCACCATGGCCCGAAAGGACCTCCCACAGGCTCTGCGCATACAGGGCCGCCAACCCGGCGGCAATGGGTACGTCCAGGGTCAGGACGCGCTGCCGCAGGCTCGCCCAGGCGGACCGCCAATAATCCGACGCGCTGAAGATCAACACCGGCAGCGTCAGGATCAGGCTCAGAAAGCCGAACAGCGTGCGAAATCGAGGACCGCTATAGGCATCCAGCCCCATGTACTGCGGAAGGCTGAACAGCATCACGTTGCCGAACGCGAACCCTGCCACGGCGATCTGCAACCCCAGCTTCCGCACCGGCGCCGGTTTCGCACGGTCCAACTCGGCCAGCGTCAGCTCCGGCGCATACCCGACACGATCCAGCAAGGCCGCGAGTTCGCTCAGTCGGATTTGCCCCGGGGCGTAGGTGATGGCCACTTCCCGGCGCGGGAAGTTGACGCGCGAGCTGCCCACGCCGGAGTGAAGTCGGAACAGCTGTTCCAGCAGCCACACGCAGGCAACGCAGTGGATGGAAGGAATGTGAAAGGTCACCCGCGCCAGCTTGCCGTCCTCGAAATCAAGCAGTCGCCGCGCCACCGCGGGATCATCGAGGTACGCCCACCGGCCCGCGTGAGCTTCGGAGGCGCGACGCCCCGGCCTCTCGCCCATGCGATAAAAGTCCGTGAGCCCGCCCTCCTGGAGCAGCGAGTAGACGGTCTGGCATCCCAGGCAGCAAAAGGGATGACCCCCGGACCGGAATCCACCGCCCGCACACGGTTCTCCACAATGGCGGCAGGGCTCGGGGGCCAAATCCTCACGCGCAGCGTCGGTCGCGGGCACCGCCGCGCCCCAGCCCGCGGAAGCCACGGACTCCCCGCCGGTGCCAGCACCGGCGAGGCGAAGTGGATCAAGGGCTTCAGCCATGCGCGTCGTCGTCGTCGTCTCGTTGTTCCGCGCGCGGTGCGGTTCCATTCCCAACCCGCCCTACCACCCCCCGCCTTGGAAACGCAACTCCCCCACCAGGCATCGTTCCGCGCACCGGTTGCGCTGTGAGCCCCACGTCGTTGCGTCCCCCCGCGTGAGTCGCGTGGACAACGCCCCGAACCTACGCGCCGGCGAGCCTACCCGGGCTCAACCGTTCTTGGCCACCAGTGGACCGATCTTGGCTCCCACATCACCGCTTTCCGAGTGGGCCAGACAGAAAAGTCGTGCGGTAACGAGTAGGGCTCTCCCCATGCGACGTGAGCACGAGCAAGGGACCCGGCTCCACCCGGCGAAACGCGGACGAACACAATCCCTCCAGGTCGCCCTTTACTGGAAACCCCACGGAGCCGGTCGTGCTCCCGATCAATTCCACCGTGCTCCAGGCGGCATCCACCCCGACTGTGAAGCGCACCCCTGCGCGTTCCCCCTCGAGTTGACGCGGATTAGCGGGGTCCGCGACCACACGTGTTCCGGGTGGAAACTGCCAGCGCACTTGAAACCACCGGCGCCCAGCCAGGGCGGATGGACGGAACACGTCGTCGACCTCCCACCCATCTCGCTCGGCGTCACACACGCGACGGACCTGCCGGCTGGCCGTGCCATGCGGCAGGACCAGGTCCGCCCCCAGCGTGGCGTCGTCCACCACCTGCCACACGGGACGCGCGTGGGCCTCTCCCCAGAGAAACGGCCCGAGGCGCCGGGGAAACTCCACGCCGGGCACATGCGGACCATTGTGCGATTTCCAGGAAGCCAGGAACGCGCGCAACCGGGTGTCCCCATAATACGCGCCGGTTCCCGGATCGATCACCAGCGCGGTTCCGTTCAGCCAGAGCGACAGGTGCAACGCGTCCAGATGGCCGTGGGCCGCCGTACTGAGGAAACCAAGAGGCGAGAGATCCCAGCGTGCCTGCCAGCCCCCCGACCAGCTCACCGCGTGTCCGGACTCGGCAAAGACCAGCCAGTCCCCACCGCCGCTGACACAGGCGGGCGGTTGCACGGGAGCCGGCGGTTCGCCCAACCACCAGCGCAGGGCCGGGCTGGTCTCCGGCGCGGAAAACCACCGGTACCACTCGCCCACGGCATCGGTTTCCGATTCGCTCAACGGCACCGCCAAGGCGCTGTCCGAATCGCCGTAGTCCCATCGGTCCCCCGGCGTCTGGACCGTGGCAAAGAAATCCGCGGCGCGGCGGAGGCGTTCCTCGACGGCATCCGAGACCCGGTGACCGGACGCACACAGCGCAGCGCGCGCGTGCCAGCACAATTCCCAGGCAAACAGTTGGTAGCTCAGGGCCTGCTCCCGGTTTCCGCCATCTTCCGCGAACTGCGCCAGGACCTCACGTTCCCAGAGCGCCGCGAGTTCTGCGCGTGAGGTGCACCACTTCGCGAGCACCGGCCAGCGCGTCACGGCGAGAATCAGTCCGGCGAGTTCCCCGAGCAGGTGGTTGTTGGCCGAGGAACCGTAGGAACGGTGACGCCAGGCGTACCAAACGTGGGCGGGCAGGATCCTCTGCTTCAGTGCCACCCACTCAGGGCGATCCGTTCCCTCGGCTTCGAGGAGTGCATCCACCCAAGCCAGGCTGACCAAACGCATCCCCGCCTCAAGCGCGCTGGTCCAATTCCATCCGAAATAGGGTGGGTTCTTCCGCACCCAGTCAGTCAGCCAGGCGATAGCCTTGGCTCCCGGCGCAGGGTCGTTCGTGAGCCAGGAGGCTTGGGCCAGCCGAACCACAGCGTGCCATCGGCTGAGTTCCCAGATCACCTTGATGTCGCTACCCGGCGGCAGTTCGCGATGGTTGAGCCGAAACCCCGGCCGTCCGGTGGGCAGATCCTGGCGCGAATAGGGGTCCATGAACCACCGCGGCGGATCGTCGACCTTCACGCGCAGATGCCCGAACAACAACCAGTCGCCCGCCAGGATCTCCGCGGCGTCGCGACGCAGCGCCGCCACGAGGGAATCGGGCGCCTCCTCACGCGTGGGCAAGCGAGGCCACGCTCCCCGCACCGCCGGACCCACGGGTGGAGTCAGGAAAGGCGGCAACCGGCTCGCGTCAGCACGCTGCCGTAGCTTCTGCGCCACGCGCGCGCGAAACTCGTCGGGACGCATCGCCTTCAGTCGATGCCAGTACCACCGCCAACCGTGCCTCATGCCGCGCTACGTTGGCGGACCGCAGGGGGAGGTGTCCATGCCCGCGAAAGTTGTCGGATTCCCCGACAGACTGGCATCACGCCCCTGAAGCACCGCAGCAACTCACTCTGCTCGGAAGAGTTACCCTTCAGATCCTTAGATCCGCGGCCACCACCCACTGTCGGCTGGGGTTACACTCGGCCTCCACCGAGGGCTTCCCAGCAGCTCGGTGCTATTTCCCGCCCTCGAACGGCCTAACGCACTGCGCGGGAATCGGCTGCGACCCGGGGCGGAGTGGTGACGGCGTCGCTGGGAAGCTCTGGCCCGAAACTAGCTAGTAGGTGATTCGACTAGGTCGTTCAACTAGACCAATCCACCCAAAACCAAAACGTTGTAGCTCATGAAATCCACCCTTCAGACCGCCACCCTTCTCGCCGCGCTGCTCGCGGGCGGAAGTGCCATGGCTCTCGACGTCGCCATCGTTCGCAACGCCGGTTATTACTCCGGCAGCGGCGGCGAATTCACCCTCGGCCCAGTGCCGGCCTCCTGGTCGTACGGCTATGATTCCGTGGCGACGCACACCATCGGGCGCGGCACGGGAATCCAGACCTTCTGCTTGGAGAAGGACGAGTTCGTGCAGGCGAATCCGCACCAGGCCGTGGTGAACGCCGCGGGCGTGGCGTACGGCGGCGGCGTGAACACGGACTCCGGCGACGCGATCTCCAAGGGCACTGCGTGGCTGTACGAGAAGTTCTCCGGCGGCACGCTGGACGACCTCGGCTACGACTACACCCCCGGCGCGGGTCGTGAGACCACCGCGGCGGCGCTGCAGAACATGATCTGGGCGTTGGAAGACGAGCAGAGCGTCGACCTGGGCAACATGTTCTACGACGACCTCGTCACCAAGTTCGGCTCCTACGCCGCGGCCAAGGCCGACAACCTGGGCGAGTTCAGCGCGGGCGTGCTGAACATCACCAAGGACGGCGAACCGGCTCAGGACATGCTGATCCGCGTCCCCGATGCCGGCAGCACCCTGGGTCTCCTCGGGCTCGGCCTCGCCGGTGTGGCCGCCGCGCGCCGTCGCAAGACTGCCTAAGTCACGGATTCCATCGGCATGGCGGACCACCCATCGCCATGCCGACCTCTTTGTCGGGGGTAACCCTGGCAGGCAACGCCCTCTCCGCTGGCTTCCCCCAAGTCGGCGGGGAGGGCACGTTGCGTGGACTTCCCTTTCGCTCCGCGGTCCCGCCTGGTTTTCGTGTGTTGCTGAGCTGTTGCGCCAGGCGGGAACCGCCCCTGCGACGGACGGACGGGAGAGCCCTGAAGCCCCACGGCTTCGGGGCTTTCCTCCGTTCCCTCCCTGAGCCCGCCCGCGGCTACGCGTCGGACTGGAGCACCTTCAACATCTCGCGGTCCAACTGGAGTCCGCGATAAGCCTCGTACTTCACGTCCTTCCGCTGGGAATCCAGGACGCCAAAGGAACCGCGGAAGTTCCACAGGGCCCATCCCCAACCTGCTTCCCGCCAGAGTCCGAGGAAATCCCGCATCCAACTCAACGCGACCGGGTGTGGCGTATGCTGGAAGGCTCCCCATTCGCCCACGTGAATGCCGACGCCCAGGCGCTCGAGCGCTTTCCAGGGTTCGATGACCTCGCGCTGCAGCCGGGCCTTGTCCCAGGGGGGCTTCCCCTCCTCGACCAGCGGCCAGGTCGGCTCGGGCCAATTCTGACCGTTCACCCAATTCGCCTTGTGATGGCTGATCCGCATCGGGTCGTACCCGCGGGTGCTCTGAGCCACCTTCAAGTCCGCCAGACCGGGCACCGGTTTGCGCCCCCATCGCAATCCGTCGGCCACGATCAGTCGTGAGGAATCCTCGGCACGGATGGCGGAGACGAGCGCGCGCACGACGCGGATGTACTCGGCATCGGGAATGTCTTTCGGCTCGTTGAGCAGATCAAAGCTGAGCCGGCGGTTCGGGATCCCGCGGTACCGCTTCGCGAACTGGGCCCAGTGATGTGCCGCGGCATCGAGGGCCTGTTGATTCTGGAACAGATCCAGCGGCTCATCGGGTGGATTCACGCAATACCCGGGCGCCCGGTGCAGGTTGAGATTCACGTGCACCCCATGCTTGGCCCCCAGCTCGATGGCTTGGTCGATATGCTTCAGCTGCGCCTCGTCCATCTTCAGCCATTCCGCCGGATCCCCCTTCGACCAGCACTGGTATGACATGGGCAGGCGAGCGAAGTCGAAGCCCCATTCGGCCATCAGGGCGAAGTCGTCCTCGCGGAAGGCGGGGGCGGGCTCGCGTCGGGCGACAAATTTTTCGAGCAGATTGAACCCGCGCCAACGCGGGAGTTTGGCTGACGTGGGTTCCGGCAGGTCCTTCCCCGCAGCGCCAGCCGCCCCGGAACAGGTCAGCGACCCCGCCCCCGCCCCCGCCACCACGGCAGTCGCGCCCAGGGCTCCGAGAAACCGGCGTCGGTCGAACATCGTCATGCCCCCACCTCGCGCGCGATCTCCCCTGCTTTCAAGGTGTTTGTGACCGGGTGCGCCCGCACCAGGCACGAACACGGTGCGATGCATCCAATCCGCCGGCCGCGTCGTTGAAATCGTGTCAACCCGATCCCCGGAGCCAAGGAGGTGGCCTGCTTCTGCGGCCTTGGGAATCGACGGACCTGAACGCACTCAACACCCAACGCACAGCCGCACCCAAAACCCCGACCCTCCCGCCGTCTTATGCACCTTCGCCCCTTTCGTCCTCGTGATCGCGGTCGATCCCATGGCGTTCCACGGACCGCCTCCACCGTGGGCCTGGCCCTCACTCTGGCCCTGGGACTTTCCCTCACCGCGCGTGCCCAATTCGACCTGATCGCGCGCGTCACGCCCACCGGATCGCTGTTCCATTACGACATCTCCGTCGCCAATCCGGGACCCGAAGACCTGCTCGTCGTGACGTTCCTCGATGCGCCGACTTTCGACCCGTTCATCGGATCGACACTGACCGCGCCTGGCGGATTCCAAACCAGCTATGACGGGCCGTTGGGGTTCGTGGACTTCCTGGCCGATACCGAAGTGTTCGGTGCCGGAAGCCTCCTCGCCGGCTTCAGTTTCGATAGCCTCGGCGGACCTCAAACCTTCTTCCAGCAGGTCGAAGGTCTGTCGGCCCTCGGCACCACGACCGCGGGCCGGGTGACGGTGCAGGTGGTTCCCGAGACCAGCACTGTGCTGGCCGCGGGCGCACTGGGTCTGATCCTCGCCGGCTCGGTGTGGCAGCGGCGGCGCCACGTCGCTCGCGTCGCCACCCCATATGCCACGCCCCCACCCGCCTGAACCCGGCTTCCATGCCTCCCACGCCACCACCCCAACCCCAATCCAGCCTCGCAACCTCAATCCACGATCCATCCCATGAAACCATCCCGACTGCCCCTTCGACAACGCGCCACCGCGGCGCTCTGCCTGACCACGATGTTGCTTCAACCGGGCGCCTTCGCCTCCAGCCACAGCGATGCCCCACTTATTAAGCAGGATCCCCAGGCGAACCTCACCGACGTCTACGCATTCATCGGAACGAAATACGAAGATCCCTCGACCCGTGTGCTCAACGTCCTGGTGAGCGTGCGTCCCTTCTCCGACCCCGGCGACGGCGTGATCTTCGAGCGCTTCGCCGATGACGCGCTTTATAGCATTCACATCACCGACCCCGCCACCGGTGCGACAGTCGATCGCTACGACTTCCAATTCTCCTCGGTCGCCGGTCCGGTCAAGAATCCCGATACCATCCTCTCTTACGGCCTGGGGACGGAGGTCGGACCCATCAGCACCATTGGGGACGCACGACAGAACTTTACCCAGACCTACACGGTCACGAAGAACGGCCGAGTCATTGCCCGCCAGGTTCCGGTGCCGCCCCCCAACGTCGGCGCACGCACCACGCCGGCTTACAACGATCCGTCCACCGGCAAGGCGATCTCGGGTGCCACATCAGCCGCCACGCTCGACTCCCTGACCGCACAGGGGGTTCGCAGTGCCTCCGGCGGAGTCATGGTCTGGGCGGGGCCACGTGAGGACGGTTTCTACGCGGACACGCCCGGCATCTTCGACCTGCTCGACAGCCGGATCCTCGACAACAACGGATCCCTCGCCGACGGCCTGGGCCAGGATGGCCAGGGTGTGGACGGCTTTAAGGGTTTCAACCTCCTCACCTTCGCGGTTCAGATCCCGGTGTCCTCGTTGCCCGCAAAATCGTACGCGGCCCCCTTCGCCGATCTTGCTCAACCCCTGCCCGCGCTCGGCCAAGCTACCGGGGTCGGGGTCTACGCCTCGGTCAGCCGGCCGCGCATCACGCTGCGTAAGAGTGACGAGGCGCCCACCCACTCCGGTCCCTGGATCCAGGTGAACCGCCTGGCCAACCCGCTGTTCAACGAGGTGCTGGTCGCGCTCAGAAAGAAGGACGCTTATAACCGCGCCTCGCCCCCGAATGACGCGGCCTTCGCCAGGTACGCCGAGAACCCCGAGGTCGCCGGCCTCATCAACACCGTCTTCGGCACTTCCATCCCCACGACGGGTCGCCTCGATCTCCGCGCGGTCTATATCCCGGATGTGATCCGCGTCGATACCACCACTCCGCCGGTCAAACTGCCCGGCCAGGCCGGATTCAGTCGGTTCGGTTTCGCTGGGGGCGACACGGTGACGGATTCCAGTGGGCGCGTGAAATCCGGCGGCTGGCCCAACGGACGGCGCGTGGGCGACGATGTGGTCGATATCGCTCTCACCGCCGTGGCCAGCGGTCCGACCTACTCCACGGTGGTCGTGGTGGGCGACAATGTGGCCGCCAACGACCAGCTCTATAACCAGGTGTTTCCCTACCTCGGCACACCCCACGCCGGCACGTCGGTGACCCAACGTGCTCCGCGGTCCGAATAACGCGCCTGTCGGTCACGGGGGACGAGCGACCCGGCATCCTTGAACCCGCGAGGGTTCGCTCGTCCCCCTTCTTTCTCTCCAGCTTTTCTGCTCGATCAACGCCATGTCCCTCTCCGCTTCCGATCGGGGTCGCCTGCGTCACATCACGGGTTGGTGGCTCCTCGCGGTCCTGTTCACGGGACCGATCGTCCGCGGCCATGCCTCGGAGGACGCCGACCGCGAAGCGACCGCAGTGAAACGCGTTCCCGCATCAACCTCCGCGTCAACGGCGACTAAGGCGCCCCCGGCAACGATCCCCGCCGCTGCTCCGATCTCGACCTCGACCTCGGCCTCGGCTTCCACATCCACCAGCATCCTGGTGGTCCGCCGGCAGGAGGCGCGAGAGCATCCTGAGGATGCCTTGGCCTGGATCCGACTCGGTCAGGCCCTGATGCAGGAGAGTCGCGATCTCGGGGGACACGCCAACCTTGAGGAAGCGGAAGCCGCGTTCCGTCGGGCACATACCCTCGCGCCCCGTGATCCGGAGGCCGCCGTCGGATTGTCGTGGGTCAACAATACGCGTCATGAATTCGACGAAGGCGTCCGCTGGGCACAGGCCGCCCTTGCGCTGGATTCCCGACAGACCGATGCCCACGCCCTGCTGGGCGATGCCGCCGTGGAGAAGGGCGACTTGGAACTCGCACTGGATCACTATCAAACCTGCCTCGACCTACGGCCCGACCTGTCATCCTACAGCCGCGCGGCGCATGTCCTGCATCTCAGGGGCGACACGCTGCGCGCCCAGGCACTGATGTCCCGCGCCATCGCCGCAGGAGGCCCCTACCCGGAAAACAGCGCCTGGTGCCGTTCCCAACTGGCACTCATGTGCCTCGATACCGGCGCCCTGCTCCCCGCGCAGCAGCACGCGGAACGAGCCCTCCGTGACGCGCCGGAGAATCCCGTGGTCCAGATTGCACTGGCCCGGGTCCGGCTCGCACAAGGTCGGGAGCTCGACGCCATCACGCTGCTGCAACGCGCCGCCACCCTCGCACCTGGCGTTCCCGTGCTGGCCCTGCTCGCGGAAGCCCAACGACAGGCGGGTCGCGACTCGGACGTCCGTGAGACCACGCGCCAAATCCTCGCCCTGCACGAACAACATGCCGCCGCGCATCGGCACGCTCGTGGCGGCACCCCGGGAAGCGAGGAACCCGCGACCGCACATGGTGATGCCGACCTCGCTCGATTCCTGGCCGATCACGATCTCGACCTCGATCGCGCACTAGAGGAAGCCGAGCGGGCGCACCGCGAATTCCCCAATTCACGAAATCTCGACACCCTGGCCTGGTGCTACTTCAAGAAGGGGCGCTATCCCGAGGCGGCCCGTACGATCCGCAAGGCGCTGCGCTGGAATACGCCCGATGCCACGATGCATTTCCACGCCGGCATGATCCTGTCCCGACTCGGGGACGCACCTGGTGCCATGAAAGCGTTGTCGCACGCCCTGAATCTCAATCCGAATTTCCACGCACTTCACGCGCGCACCGCCGCGGAGACCATCGCGGCGTTGCGGTCGCATCCGTAAAAAGTGCCCCTCCTGCTTCGGTAGCCGCCGTCGTGCAGACGACGCTCTCACAACCGCTCCCGCTCACCCCTGGCGCTAACACGATTCAGCGCGGACTCAGGTCCGCGGCTACTGACTATCGAGGACGCTCGATACTCCCAAGCCGCCGTCCACCAACCCGCGCCCGCCACCCCCTTGCCCTCCCGCCGGTCGGTCCAGGAGGAACTTGGCCGCCGGGATCTTTCCGTTGAGACGCGCCAGATCCAGCGGAGTCTTGCCCACCGCGTTGCCCAGATTGAGGTCGGCGCCCGCCGCTGCGAGCGCTTGCAGCATGGGAACATCGCCGCGGATGGCCGCGTGATGCACGGCGGCGAGACCGCTGCTATCGCGCGTCTCGAGCTTGGATTTCGCCGCGATGTGCTGCTTGACCAACCGGAGATCGCCGCGCTTCGCGGCCTCCGGCAACGAGACGCTGGGCGCCGACGGACCGCACGCCACCAGAGCCAGCAGCCCAAGTGACAGGCCGATCAGGAGACCAAGGCGGGAAGGGTTCATGAAGTCGCTATACTCCTTCCGACCCATCCCGGCCAGTGCAACCTCCAGCCTGTCCCACGCGGGTCAGTGCTTCGGAATGGTCTCGAGGATCCGACGCACGATGTCATCCGGCGTCACCCCATCGCTTTGAGCGGCGAAGTTCGGGCCCAGTCGATGACGCATCACCGCCGGGGCGACGGCCGCCACGTCATCGCAGGCCACGCAACTCTCCCCGCGTAGCAACGCGCGTGCACGCGCCGCGGTCACCAAGCTCAAGCTGGCCCGCGGACCGGCGCCCCAGCTGAGCCACTTCTTGCAGAAGTCGAGCGCGGCCGGGTCCTTGGGTCGAGTCACACGCACCAGCTTCTCGGCGTAGTGATACACATGGTCCGCGATCGGGATCCGTTTTACCGCGGACTGAAGGTCCACGATTTCCTCGGCCGTCAGCACGGCCTCAGGACTTCCACCGCCGGCCATGGTGCCGCGACGCATGATCTCGAGCTCCTCTTCCGAGCTCGGATAGTCGACCGTGATCATGAAGAGAAAGCGGTCCAGCTGGGCTTCCGGCAACGGGTACGTGCCTTCCTGCTCGAGCGGGTTCTGCGTGGCCAGGACGAAGAAGGGATTCGGGAGCGGGTAATCGGTTCCCCCCGCCGTGACGCGCCGTTCCTGCATCGCCTCCAGCATCGCGGCCTGGGTCTTGGGCGGCGTGCGGTTGATTTCGTCCGCCAGAATCACGTTGGCGAAGATGGGTCCGTGCAGGAACTTGAATCCCCGCTCTCCCGAGGCTGGGTCCTGGAAGATGACCTCGGTACCGGTGATGTCGGTGGGCATGAGGTCGGGCGTGAACTGGATGCGCTTGAAGCTGAGGTGCAGCGTGCGCGCGAGGCTGGAGACAAGGAGCGTCTTGGCCAGACCCGGCACGCCCACGAGCACGGCGTGGCTGCGCGTGAAGATGGCGATCAGGATCTGCTCGATGACGTCCCGCTGGCCGACGATCACCTTGGCAAGTTCACGTTCGAGGGAGGCTCGGGCGGTCCTCAGACGCGCTAGCGAGGCCAGTGAATCGGGGTCGGAAGGGGTCGTCATGTCGTCGGACTGGCAATTGGACTCAGGCTTCGCCGAGGCTTCTCTTCAGCGGGCCTGAATGCAACTCGGAGTTTCCAATCCTGACCGAAACCGAAGACACCATCGCTTTTTCGGTGGAACAGCCTGGTAAACTGCCCCCCGATGCGACCCGTTCCCCAGTCGGCACCGTCCCTCTCGACCGAAGAGATGAGCCGTGCGTTTGCTGCGCGCGACCCCGCCTACGACGGGGCGTTCTTCGTGGGCGTCCGCACCACGGGCATCTTCTGCAAACCCTCCTGTCCGTCACGACCGCTCCCGCAGAACACGGAGTTCCTGCCCAGTGCGCGGCATTGTCTGGAGGCTGGGTATCGCCCCTGCCTGCGTTGCCGACCGCTCGTCAGTGGCGCGGAAACGCCCGCCTGGGCCCGGGAGCTGATGGAACGCGTGGAAGCGGCTCCCGAGACCCGGTTCACCGCGCGCGACCTCCGACGCTGGGGAGTGACCCCCGAACGCGCGCGACGCTGGTTCCTCGCCCACCACGGCATGACGTTTGCCACCTGGTGCCGGCGCCTCCGCCTGGCGCATGCCTTCACCGTGATTCGACGTGGAGCGAGCCTCGACGACGCGGTGTTCGAGTCGGGCTACGCCTCGCATAGTGGCTTCCGGGAAGCGGTCCAGCGTCTGTTCGGCGTGCCGCCTGGACGGCTCCAGCGCCACCCGGTACGCGACCCGCTCGTGGTGGACCTCTATCCGTCCCCCCTGGGCCCTCTCCTGCTCGCGGCCATCCACGAGGGTCTCGTGGTGCTCGATTTCCTCGATCGCCGCGCCCTGGCCGACCATCTCCGCGCCCTCGCCCGCACCACGCACCGCGCGATTGTACCGGGCACGCATCCGCATCTCCGGGCAACACGCCTGGCGCTGGACGCCTACTTCCAGGGAGCGCCTTTCGATCCGAATCTCCCTCTCGCACCCTGTGGCACCGCCTTCCAACTCCGGGTCTGGACGGAACTGCGGCGCATTCCGCACGGGGAAACCATGTCGTATGCCGAACTCGCGCGGCGCATTGGCCGCCCCGGTGCGCATCGAGCCGTGGCGCGAGCCAACGCCAGCAACCGCCTTTGTCTCGCCCTGCCCTGCCACCGAGTCGTGGGCAAGGACGGTCAACTCACCGGTTACGGAGGCGGGCTCTGGCGCAAACGAGGATTGCTCGAACTCGAACGACGCGGTCCGTCCGCACCCTCACCCGCCGCCCCTTTCACTCCCGTTTCGGCTGCCACCCCCGCCCCGGAAGCCGCCGGCTCGTCACGCTCATATCCGAACGCCGCGAGGAAACGGTCCACCGGCGCGAAGATCTCGACGCGCCGGTGATCGAAGGGGTTGATGAACTTCAGCTCCACCGCACGCAACGCGAGCCCGTCGTCCCGCGACCTCGCGTTCCCGTACAGGACATCGCCCACGATCGGCAGCCCGTCCGAGGCCAGATGCACGCGAATCTGATGCGTGCGCCCGGTCACGGGCAGCGCCTCCACCAACGTGGTGTCGCGCGCCCGCGCCAGCACCCGAAAATGCGTCTCGGCCGACTTCCCGTACCGCATGTCCACACGCATCCTCCCGACGTCCTCCGGATCCTTCCCCAGACTGCGCGCACAACTCCACTCGTCCACCGGCGGCGCCCCGTGCACGACGGCGAGATAGCGCTTTTCCATGGCCCGCGACTCGAACAGCTCCGCCAGACTGTTCACCGCACCCGGAGACTTCCCCCAGAGCAGAATGCCACTGGTGTCCGCATCCAAGCGATGGATGTACCGAAGAAAGCGCAGGCGCCGCGATTTGGCCCAGTACGCACCCGAGCCGATGGAAGACTGCACCGCCGCCGCCAGGTTCCATCGCGTCTTCTGCCACTGAAACGGCACCAGCATCCATCCCGGTGGCTTGTCGATCGCCATCACCGCGCGATCCTCATAAAGAATCGGGATGCGCACTTGATCCCGACCGTGCCCCAGTTCCATGAACGGCTCGCGCGCCACGCGGCAAGGAAACCTGATTGCCAAGGCGAAGGCAAAACCGCGCGGAGCCAGCCGATCCCCCTCCGACGACCGCTCCTACACGGGTCCGCCGGCGCAGATCGACCCAAACTCCCTGTAACTTGCCGACGGTGGCACGCGACTACTCCCTCGAACACCAACCTCCCGGCCCGCTACGCTTTCGCCTCCCGCACCTCCCCGTCTGCATGAACCATACCCTGCCTCCCCGCCTGACCCTGCGCGGCGTCGCGCTCGTCGCCCTCACCGCGCTCGCCCTCCTGACCCGCCCGGCTCACGCCCAACCCCCGGGTGCTAGAGGTCAGGGTCAGGGCGGCGGGGGGCGCACCGGCGGACCGGGCGGCGCCGGTCAGGACACCAAATTGGTCAAACAGTTCGACAAGAACGGCGACAAACGTTTGGACACCGCCGAACGCCAGGCGGCGCGCGAATTCCTGAAACAGGAGGTGGCTGCCGGTCGCGGCCCTCGCCGGCCCGGACCGCGCGGTGGCCGCAACGAGCCCGCCGCCCCGGTGGAAGCGGGGCGCAAACTCAGCCCCGCGGACGTGAAGTCCATCCCGGACGCACCCCTTTACGACCTCGCCCACCTGCGGACCTTCTTCTTCGAGTTCGAATCCACCGACTGGGAGAACGAACTCAATGCCTTCTATCACACCGACGTCGACGTCCCCGCCAAACTCACGGTGGATGGTAAAACATACCCGCAGGTCGGCGTGCATTTCCGCGGCGCCTCCTCGTTTTTCACCGTCGGCGAAGGTCGCAAGCGCTCGCTCAATATCGCTGTCGATCATGCCGATCCCGCCCAGCGGCTGGGCGGCTATCGCACGCTCAACCTGCTCAACTCGCACACGGACCCGACCTTCCTCCGCACCGTGCTCTATTACGAAGTCGCCAACGACCTTATCCCCTGCCCTCGCGCAAACTACGTCCGCGTGGTCATCAACGGGGAGAGCTGGGGCATCTTCGTGAATGCGCAGCAGGTCAACGCCGATTTCGTCCAGGAACGCTTCCAGGCACCTGCCAAAGCACGCTGGAAAGTACCCGGCAGCCCGCGCGGCAACGGCGGCCTGGGCTACCTCGGCGACGACGTCGCCCCCTACCAACGCATCTATGAGATCAAATCCAAGGACGATCCTAAATCCTGGGAGCCGCTGATCCGCCTCTGCCGTACGCTCACGCAAACCCCGCTCGAACAACTCGAAGCGGCGCTCGAACCCATGCTGGATCTCGACGGCACGCTCAAATTCCTGGCCCTCGAAAACACCCTGGTGAACTGCGATGGGTACTGGATTCGTTCCAGCGACTTCCATCTCCTCCTCGACGCGAACGGCCGCTTCCACCTGGTCCCGCACGATGCCAACGAAACCTTCCGGCTCCCGGAAGGCCCCGGAATGCCGCGCGGCGAAGGTGCTTCTGGAGTGAAGCTCCATCCCCTGGTCGGAAGTGAGGACCCCAACAAACCCCTTCTCCATCGGCTCCTGGCCGTGCCCGCCCTCAAAGCCCGCTATTTCGGGCACGTCCGGGCGCTCACCGAGAAGTGGTTGGACTGGAATCGCATCGGCCCTCTGGCCACCCGCTACCAGGCGCTCATCGCCGACGAGGTCACCGCCGACACGCGGCGACTCTACCCTGCCGAAGCCTTCCGTCGCGGCCTGACCGAGGACACCGAAGAAGCCAGTTTCCGCGGACCCAGCCGCTCCATCAGCATCAAGGGCTTCGTCGAGCAACGACGCGAGTATCTGCTCGGACTGCCCGAGATTCGCGACGCCGTACTGCCGGCCAAGCCGTGAGTCTACCCAGCACGCGGCCCGTCCCCCGCCAGCCGGTTCACCATCCAGCCGGCCGCCGCCAAGCCGAACGCGGCGGTAACGAAGACGGCCGAACCGTACCCCCATTCGCAGCCGAGCCGAAGGGGCCGGGCCGGCTCTTCACCACCACCCTCTCCCGCACACTCCAAATCCGGCGCACAGGCGCCGGCCATTTCAGACGGGGATACGGGAATCTCGGGGGAATGCACGCAGGCGACACCCGTCCGACGACCCGCTGCGGGAAACCCATGTTCGGCCCGCAACCGCTTCCGAACCGCGCCGAGCAGCCGGTCGTGGGTCACGTCGGCCAGATCGGAAATGCGAACGGCGGTGGACTCGCGGCGTCCCCCCGCCGCACCGCACGCCACGATGGGAATCCCACGCGCACGAGCGCCCGCAATCAGCCGCGCCTTGTTCCCCACCGCATCGATGGCGTCCACCACGCCATCCAAAGGTTCGGAAAAGAACGCCGCCTCGGTGGCTTCGGTGAAGAACTCGATGCGCGGCCGCACTTCGCACGCGGTATGAATGGAGCGCACCCTTTCTGCCAGCGCCTCCGCTTTAAAGCGACCCACCTGACCTTCCACCGCCGGGAGTTGCCGGTTGAAATTGGTCAGGCAAACCTCGTCCAGATCGACGAGCACCAACGAGCCCACCGCCGAACGCGCCAACGCCTCCACGGCCCACGATCCCACCCCTCCCAGGCCGACTACCGCCACTCTCGCCCGCGAAAGTCGCACCACAGCCTCCGGGCCCAGCAAACGCCGTAGACCGCCAAACCGCGGATCCGATGTCTCTGCCTCTTCCACGCCAGGCACACCACACTTCATCCCGCGCTCCGAGGAAGGCTTTTGTGCCGTGGCAACGCACACCGCCCTCCCGCTCCCCGCGCGCTACGGTCTGAACCTTAGCTCGGCACCAACCGCAGCACGGGCACCGCCAACAGGGCGTGTCGATCCCGCGGATCTACCTGCAGTCGCGCACCTGGGCGCTCAAACCAATACCGTTGCCCCGTGTATGGACCACGCAGCACCAACGCCGTCTTGCCAATGTACTCGAACCACGCCGTCTTCCCCCCGTCGTCCGGGCCCACTGACGCCACCGCGCCGAGCTCCATGGCCGGGCTCAGAGACACCTCTTCCACCTCTGCTGGAAGAGTTTGCCCGCTATTGCCATCGATCGTTATGCTCATCCTTCAACCTGTCCTGTATGCTGCCGAGGCAGGCATACCCGCCGCCCCGCCTCGGTTCCGCTCGCCGCCAACGCACTTTCCGGCCTTGCTCCCCTCCCTCCCCCCGCTCCTCCAGAACCCTGTTCCCCGAGCCCGCGGTACGGTTTCCTCACCGCACTCCCGGCCTCTCCAGGCTCCTGAAGGTCACCTATCCCGTCCCCGCCTCTTACTTGCCCCCTGCCGCAGCCTCTCTGCCGGCTTGTCCCACGTTGGTTGCCGCCGTTGTTGTCGCCCCGCAACCCCCACGCTCCTCAGCGTCACCCGCGGGTAACGGAACCAACGACCGAAATCTTACAAAAAAAATGTAATTAATTTGAAGTACGAAATTCCCCCGTGAGCATTCCTGTACGTGGCGTGTCGGTAAAACCCCTCTAACTGCCTTCCTTTCGCTTGTGATCCAGTCGGATCGAGCCGATCACCATCCCGCGGTCGACCGCCTTGCACATGTCGTACACGGTCAACGCCGCAACGGAAACCGCCGTAAGAGCTTCCATCTCCACCCCCGTCCCCCCCGTGGTCGCTGTCCGAGCCCGAATCCGCAATCGGTCACGCTCCGGTGGAACCTCAAAGGTGACTTCGCAGTGGGTCAGGGCGAGGGGGTGACAGAGCGGGATCAGGTCCGAGGTCTTCTTGGCGGCTTGGATCCCGGCAATGCGGGCCACGGCCAGCACATTGCCTTTCGCCACCCCTTGTCGTTCCATGAGTTCCAGCGTCGCCGGCGCCAGTCGGATCTCCCCCGACGCCACCGCTTCACGCTTCACCAGGGGTTTGGCCGAAACATCCACCATGCGCACTTCCCCCTGCGCATCCACGTGAGAAAACTCGCTCATGGGGAGACTCTGTCCCGCCCCGAGTCAGAAGCAACCCCGGGACCCATACCTCGTTGCGTCGGCTCGCGAACCGGGTCCGGTCGATCGGCCCACCCACCGGACTCTTCAGCCCTGGCCCGCGGCTTTACTCGCGCGCTGCTGGGCGAAAAACTGTTTCAGCATCGCACGGCACTCCTCCTCGCGCACCCCGGCCACCACATCGCATTGGTGATTGAAGGCGGGAAACTGCAGCAGGTTGAGCACACCCCCGGCGCACCCGGACTTGGCGTCACGCGCACCGAACACCACACGACCCATGCGGGCGTGGACCAAGGCCCCGGCGCACATCGGGCAGGGTTCCTTCGTCACGTACAGGGTGCATTCATTCAATCGCCAATCACCCAGGCTCGCCTCCGCCTGGGTGATGGCCAGCATTTCGGCGTGGGCGGTGGCGTCTTTGAGGAGTTCGACCTGATTAAACGCGCGCGCGATCACGCGTCCTTCGCGGACCACCACCGCTCCCACAGGCACCTCTTCGGCGGCCGCGGCACGCAACGCCTGACGCAACGCCTCGCCCATGAAGTAATGGTCGCTCTGGAGATCGATCAAGGGGTCGCTCATGCACTTCGGTTCGCACCGTCCGCACCACCTTCAGCATGCGGGCCGGCTGGTTTCCAGCGTCCACTGGTGTTGGTCGCCACCAAGGCAGCAGCAGTGCGCCGCGAAAAACCCGCCGCGATGCGCCCAAAACCATGGCCAGATCCGTTCCCGATCCGTGACGGGTAGCGCCAGGCTCGGCAGCTCCTCACGCGCCACGAAGCGGAACCGACCCTCGGCCATATCGGGCGGACAAGCCGACAGCCGGGTGCGGATTTCGAAGAGGAACATCAGCCAGTGCGCCGCGCCTTCGTAGCCGCTCTCGCTGACCATCCCGGTCAGGTGCAAGTCTGCCACCGACAGCCGCACGCCCAGCTCCTCCCCGGCTTCGCGAATGGCGCATTGATGTGGCGACTCTCCGAGGTCCGTATGCAACTTGCCGCCCGGCGGACTCCACAGTCCGCGGTTGGGCTCGCGCAACCGTTCCAGCAGCAGCACCCGCTCCTGCCGGTCGAAGGCATAGAGCAGGGTGGCGACCCGGTAGGGGAGGGGGAGTCCAGCGCTCACCGGCTCGAGAGGAATCGCACACCGTCACCGGTCGCGTCGCGGCCGATCGAGGGGGGCGGGGTCAGGCGGGCGAGGCTAGCCGAGGAACGAGCAGACGTACTCGCAGATGCCACCCGGCACCTCGATGGAGAACCCGCTCTTTGCGGGCACCTCGAACGCCTCGCCGGCGGTGTAATCCACGATCTGACTCCGCCCGTCGAGCTTCACGCGGCACGTCCCGGCCACGATCTCCATGCGTTCCGCCTTGTCGGTGCCGAAATGGAACGACCCCGGATAGATGAGGCCCAGGGTCTTGCGTGAGCCATCCGGAAAGACAATGGAATGGCTCACCACCTTGCCGTCGAAATAGATATTCGCCTTGGCCAGCGCCGTGACGTTGGTGAACTGCGTGGGTGCGGACATGGCGGGTCAGGATGCGTGCTGGTAGGAAAAAAGCGAGCGCGTGGGCGGCGTGGCGTGAGTGCGCTGGACCCCGGTCTGGGGGTTGGCGGCGAGGTGTTGGCAGATCTTGAACACCACCTCGGCGTCCCCGGCCGCCCGCGACTTCGTCTCCAACTCGGCGGACAGCGCCTCCGCCGTGAATCCCTTTCCGGGAGAGGCCTTCAACACTCCGAGCACGGCGGACTTCACCCCGAGAATGGCGGAAGCCGCCTTCTTGCCCGCTTCCACGCCGGGTTGGTGGTAGGCGTTGATGTTCACCAGGGCGGCGTACAAGCCGACCGTGCGCTCGAACAATGCGATCAGCGTGCCGAGCGTGAAGGCATCCAGTCGACCCAGGGTCAGGGTCACCGACTCGCGCCCCTTCTCGTGCAAGGCGGCGCGCGTACCGAGCAGGAAGCCGTTGAGGAAATCCCCGGCGGTGATGCCCGGTTCGACTTCGATCGAGGCGCCCTCGCGATCGCGCAACACCTCGATGAAGGTGACGAAGAAATTGTTCAGACCCTCGCGCAACTGCTGCACGTACGCGTGTTGATCCGTGGACCCTTTGTTCCCGTACACCGCGATGCCCTGGTTGACCACGCGCTGGTCGAGGTCGAGTTCCTTGCCCAGGGATTCCATGATCAACTGCTGCAGGTACCGCGCCATGGTGTCGAGACGGTCCTTGTACGGAAGCACCACCATGTCCTTGGCCCCGCGTCCCCCGCCGGTGTGATGCCAGGCCAGCGCCATCAGCGCCGCCGGGTTCGCGGTCACGAGGTCGCGGCGCGTCAGCACGTCGCACTGACGAGCGCCCGCCAGCAGGCCGTCGATGTCCAGACCTTGCAACGCGGCGGGGAGCAGCCCGACCGCCGAGGTCACGCTCGTGCGACCGCCCACCCAGTCCCACATGGGAAAGCACCGCAGCCAGGGAGCCTTCGAATCGTTCGCCAGCCGGTAGAGCGAGCTCTGGTCGGAAAACTGCGTCACCGCGACCGCGTGCCGGGCGAACTCCAAACCCTGACTCCGGTAAGCGGCCGCCACTTCCAGCATTCCGTTGCGCGTCTCGGGTGTGCCGCCCGATTTCGAAATCACCAGCACCAGCGTTCGTCCCAACGCCTCCCGCAAGGGTTGCAGGGCGCGATCGATGCCGTCCGGATCGGTGTTGTCGAGGAAGGCCGGCCGGAGCCGGTCCCGGCGACCATCGCCCAGCGCATTGGCCACCAACTGAGGGCCCAGGGCGGAGCCCCCGATGCCCACCACCAGCACATTCCTGAATTCACCGGACTGTCCCTTCAATGCGCCGGAATGCACCTCGTGGGCGAACGCCTTGACCTGCGCGATCGCGTCGCGCACCGCCTGGGCCTGCGTCGGGTCCGGAGCCAGGGCGGCGTCGCGCAGCCAGTAGTGGCCCACCTGACGCTTCTCGTCAGGGTTGGCAATGGCCCCGCCTTCCAAGGCCTTCATGTGCGCAAAGACACGCTCCATGGGTTTGGCCATCTGCGCCACGTAACCCGGCTCCCACGAAAGCCGGCTCAGGTCGAGGGCCAGATCGCACTCGGGAAACTCGTGGTAATCCGTTTCGAAGCGGGCCCAACCGGACGAAGGAACTGCTTTCATCGCGACCCGACGCTACCAATCCACCCCAGACCGATGAAGGGATTTGTGCCTACGAAAGGATTTCATCGGAATCCTTCGGGACACCCATCCACCCCTCCTGGCCGCTCCCCAGCACGGCCGGGGGGAGGCCTTCCGGTCTTCCCTGGCCCACCGGGCAGCGCGCGTATACGGGCAAGTCCCCGGTTCCGTATTGGTTGCCACCTCGCCCGCTCGTAGGCTGAGGCCGTCATGGCCGAGTTTTACGACACGCACGCGCACCTCGATTTTCACGATTTCCAACCGGATCTCGACCAGGTGGTGGAGCGCGCCCTGGCGGCGGGCATCACCCGCATCCTGTGCGTGGGCACCACGTTGGAGAGCAGCCGTCGCGTGGTCGCCCTGGCCGAGCGTTTTGCGTGCGTGTACGCGGTGGTGGGAGTGCACCCCAACCATGCGCATGAGGAACCCGAGGCCATCCTCGCTCCGTTGCGCGACCTCGCGGCGCACCCGAAAGTGGTCGCCCTGGGCGAGACCGGGGTGGACCGCTACCGGTGGGGAGGGTTGTCCCCGGTCGAGATCGAGGAGCGGCAGAGGCGACAGGCTTCCGCCTTCGACCAACAGCTCGCGCTGGCCGCCGAGTTGGGCTTGCCCTGCGTCATCCACCAACGCGACGCCTTTGCCGCGGCCCTTTCTCATCTGGAGCCGTATCGCGGGCGCGTGCCGTTCGTATTCCACTGTTTCACCGGCACAGTCGAGGAGGCGCGCGCCGTGCTGGAGGCGGGAGGGCTGCTCAGTTTCACGGGAATCACCACCTTCAAGAACGCGCAGAACGTGCGCGACGCGTTGGGTGTGGTGCCCTTGGGCAAACTGATGCTGGAAACCGATTGCCCTTTTCTCGCGCCGCTTCCCTATCGTGGCAAGCGGTGCGAGCCGGCGTTTGTGCGGGATCTGGCCCCCGTGGTGGCCGAGGTGAAGGGATGCTCGCTCGAGGCGCTCAGCACGGCGACCTGCTCCACCGCGCGCGCGTTCTTCCCGAGGCTGCACTGAGCGCAAGTCCCTCCTGGGTCGGACCATCACCTCGCCGCTGGGGGTGGGAAGGCTCCGCCTCGCGACCCTGGTCACAGCCCTCTTCCATCGCCGCAGGACCCCACTCCGTTGGCGGCAACAGTCACCTTCCCTGGCCGGCGCCGGCGGCTACTTGGTCTTGTGGCGCGCGCCGTCGATGAAGGCGATGAAAGAATCCGGGCCGCCCTGGAGATAACCCACGTGGCGAGCCAGTTCCTTGCCCTCGCCATCGACCACGAGGAACGTGGGATACCCCTCGATCTGATACTTCGCCTCCAGAGCCTTGTTGGCCTTCTTGAGGGCGGCGGTTTGTGGCTTCTTAGCCGGGAAATCCACTTCGACGAGGACCACGTGTTTGTCGGCGTACTGGGTGAAGGCCTTCTGATCCAGCGTGTCCTTCTTCATCTTCACACAGAAGCTGCACCAGTCCGACCCGGTGAAATTCATGACAATCAGCTTCTTGTCCTTCTTCGCCTCGGTCTTGGCGGTTTCGAAGTCGGTCTTCCAATCGGCCATGGCGGCCGAGGCGGACAGCACGGCGGTGGCCACCACCGCGAGGAGAGAGGATCGGAAATTCATGGGATCAGGCGCCCTTCCCGGGCGACGAGCGGGACGGTGGTGCGAATCCCGGGATCTCGCAAGTCCCGACCTGACGCACCGGTCCCCGCGCCATTGCACGAAGGCGGCAAGGTGGCCATGCTGCGCGCGTCGCCATGACCATTTCTTCACTTCGCCTTTTGGCCTGCGTGGGCCTGCTCTGGGCGCACGCCAACCTTGGCGCCGCCGAACCGGCGCGCATCCTGATCATCGCCGGCAAGCAATCCCACGGGCCGGGCGATCATGAATTCCGCGCTGGCTCCCTGCTGCTCAAGGCGGGGCTCGATCGACTCGGCGGCGTCACCACCGTAGTGGCATCCAACGGCTGGCCGTCGTCCCTCGACGCCTTCAATGGCGTGGCGGCAGTGGTCATTTACGCCGACGGCGGCGGCGGCCACCCGGCGATCCAGGAGAACCGCCTGCACTTCCTGGACGGGTTGTCGCGCGCGGGGGTGGGGCTGGGCTTCATGCACTACGGGGTCGAGGTTCCCAAGGGCGATCCGGGGCAGGCCATGCAACGCTGGATCGGTGGCTACTATGAACACGAGTACTCGTGCAATCCCATGTGGTCACCTGAGTTCAGCCAGTTTCCCGACCACCCGGTGGCGCGCGGGGTGAAGCCGTTCAGCATCCGCGACGAGTGGTACTTCAACATGCGGTTCCGGGAGGACATGAAGGGCGTGACCTCGATCCTTTCCGCCGTCCCCTCGGAGGCCGTGCGCAACGGTCCGTATGTCTGGCCCAAGGGCCCGTACCCGCACATCCAATCCGCCCAGGGCCGCGCGGAAAGCATGATGTGGGTGCGCGAGCGCGAGGATGGCGGCCGTGGTTTCGGGTTCACCGGCGGGCACATTCATCGCAACTGGGGCAATGAGAGTTTCCGCAAGGTGATCCTCAACGGCCTCCTCTGGATCGCGCGCCAGGAGGTTCCCGCCCAGGGAGTCGACGTTCCGGTTTCCGACCTCGAGCTCGCCCAGAACCTGGACCCGAAGGGAAAGAACTAACCTAGGCGATCCGAGGCACATCCCTTGTGCCCATGCCGCGGCGTGGTAATTTCGAGCCCGTGACACCTGACGTCTCCGTGACCAACGCCACCGACGCGACCGAGCGGAAGCCGCTCAAGCTCGTGACGTGCAGTGGCTGCGGGGCCAAGGTGTTCATCCCCGGGTCGCTGCCTCCGCTCGAGTTCGTCCCGTGCTCGAAGTGCCAGCATCCGCTCATGATGCCGTTCAAGCTGCGTCAGCTCGAACTGCGCGGTCCGATCGCCTCGGGCGGCATGGGCACTGTGTACCGTGCCTTCGACGAGATGCTCCTGCGCGACGTGGCGGTGAAGATGATGCGCCGGGAGTTGCTGGAGGACCGCGAAGCCATTGAATCCTTCCAGCGCGAGGCGCGCGCCTGCGGCACGCTGAATCACACGAACATCATCGGCATCTACGAGTTCGGCCAGCTGAACGGTCAGCTGTACATGGTCATGGAGCTGGCGGACCGGGGCAGCCTCGACAGCCGCATTGAGAAGGAGACCCAGCTGCCGGAGCTCGACGTCCTCGACATCGGCATCAAAGTGGCGGGCGCGCTCGACGCGGCGCTGAAGAAGAACCTCCTGCATCGCGACATCAA
>JADLFD010000414.1 GCA_020845805.1 Verrucomicrobiales bacterium
GCTGTCTTCGCGCCGGCCACCCTTCCCTTGACGTTGAAAGCGGAAGAGGGCGTGCTGGGGACATGACCCACGGTGCTTCGTCCTCGGCCTTTCCGAATGCCAACCGAAGGATTTCCCGGCGTGGGTTCATGCGGACGACGGGCGCCGTGGCCGCGGGATCGGCCCTGGCGGGCGTGAAGCTGCCGCATGTCCACGCCGCCAGCGACGACACCATCAGCCTGGCGCTGATTGGGTGCGGCGGCCGCGGCAGTGGCGCGGTTGGCAATGCGATGTCCGCAGGCGGGTTGGTGCTGGGGGACGATGGCGGGACTCAACGCACCCCGGGGTCCGGGGCGGGAGGTCCCGTCAAGTTGGTGGCCATGGCGGATCTGCGTCCGGAGCGACTGGAGATTGCGCATCGCACCCTGAAGGAAACCTTGGGGGAACGCATCGACGTGCCGGCGGAGCGGCGCTTCCTGGGATTCGACGCGTACAAACATGCCATCGACTGCCTGAAACCCGGCGATGTGGCGATGCTCACCACACATGCCGCGTTTCGTCCGCCACATCTGGAGTATGCGGTGAGCAAGGGGGTGAACGTTTTCATGGAGAAGGATTTCGCCGCTGATCCGGGCGGGATCCAGCGCGTGCTGCGCGCGGGGGAGGAAGCGGCGAAGAAGAACCTGAAGATCGGCGCCGGGCTGATGTGCCGGCATTCCTCGGCACGCCAGGCCTTGATCCAGCGCATCCGCGAAGGCGCCATGGGGGAGGTGCAGCTGATTCGGGCCTATCGCATGGACTCCGGGTATTCCATGGGCCCGTTCCCGGGCGGCCAGAGCGAGATCCTCTGGCAGCTGAGTCCGGGGCATCCCTACCAATTCCTGTGGGCGTCCGGCGGCGTGTTCATCGAACTGATGATCCACCAGATCGACGAGTGTTTCTGGATCAAGGACGCCCTGCCGGTGTCGGCCCATGGGGTTGGAGGCCGGATCCCGGGCAGCACCGACTGCAGCCAGAACCTCGACAGCTACGGCATTGAATTCACTTTCGCGGACGGCACGAAGGCGTTGGTGAACGGACGCTACACTCCGGGCACCGACACCGACTTCGGCACTTATGTCCACGGGACCAAGTGCGCGGCGAAATTCTCGGGCAACATCCACGCCCCCACGTCCTGGCTCTACAAGGACCAGCGCATGGAACAGGGCAACATCAGTTGGCGTGCGGAGCGCGAGACCATCAATCCGTGGCAGGCGGAGTGGGATGTGCTGTTGAGCGCGATCCGCAATGACCGGCCGCACAACGAGGCGCGGCGCGCGGCGTTGTCGAATCTCGGGGCCATCATGGGCCGCGCCGCGGTGCACATGGGCAAGACCATCACCTGGGACGAGATGATGGCGTCGCGGTTCCAGTTCTGCGCCAACGTGGACGCGCTGACCGCGAGCAGCCCGGCGCCGGTGCAGGCGGACGCGCGGGGCTGTTATCCGGCTCCGATCCCGGGCAAGACGGTGGAGATCTGAACGAAGCCTCGGGTCAGGCCTGTGACTTGTGGGTGCCCGCGGCGGGAGGGAGACGCGTCAGGGTGCGCCGTGTCTCTGGCTCTTTGTAATGCCGCTTGAGCCCGCGATCGGCGAGCATCCCGGCCGGGACGTTGGCGACGAACTCGGCGAAGCTGCGCTCCACACGATCCTTCTGGAGCTGGAGCCCGGCCTTGCTGGCCCAGAATTCCTCCTCCGCCCCGGCGAGCGCGCGGGCGGCTTCATCGGGACCGATGTTCTCGCGACGGCCTAGGATCCAGAGCAGGTCGGCATCTTCGGGAAGCGCGACCGGGAACGCCACGTAAGGCGCCTTCACTTCCTCTTCCACCACCGGGTCATCGGGCGAGGCCACGCGCAGCTTGGTGGTCACGGTCCGGTCGGGCAGCGCGATTTCGACTTCCACCGACTTGGCCTCCTCATCCGGGGTGACCGAGACATTCTCGTCGCCGAAGGTGGTCCCCAGGTCGTGCTGGAGATTCTTCACCGTGGCCGGTTCGAGGTCCGGGAGTGCGCCTTCGGCGCAGAATTTTTCGAAGCGCTCCAGGGATCGCAGCAACCGGAGTTCCTGGGCGACGCGTTCGTAGAGTGCGGTGGCAAGGCGCGAGTCCTTGATGGTTTCGGGCAGCACCTTCTGCAGGAGGGACATGAACTGCGTTTCGGTGATGTTTTTCGACTTCATGGGGGCGTGGATCGGGACCTGCGCTGGCAACGCGGGCCGCGGTTGTCTCCGGATGGCGCCCAAAGTGCAATCGAGAAACCGAGGCGCGGTCCGCCGAAGCCACCCCGTCGTCGCGGGCGGGAGTCCGCGACGACCCGCGTTGGCGGATGGAGATGCCGGAGTGGTCGAGCGCCGTCTCTACGACGGCGGCTACGGGGCGAAGGAGTAGCCGCGGACGTGAAGTCCGCGCTGAACGGCGTTGGCGGATGGGGATGCGGGATCGGTCGAGCGCCGTCTCTACGACGGCGGCTACGGGGCGAAGGAGTAGCCGCGGACGTGCAGTCCGCGCTGAATGGCGTTGGCGAATGGGGATGCGGGAGCGGTCGAGCGCCGTCTCTACGACGGCGGCTACGGAACGAAGAAGTAGCCGCGGACGTGCAGTCCGCGCTGAATGGCGTCGGCGAA
>JADLFD010000415.1 GCA_020845805.1 Verrucomicrobiales bacterium
CTGTACCGGAGCCTTCTCCCCTGGTCGATTCCGATCCTGGTCATCGGCTACATCGTCGATTTCTGGCACGGGGTGCCGACTCCGTTCGAGCTGATGAAGACGCTCTTGAAGACGTTCCTGGTGCTGATCCTGCTGGCGCAATCCCACCACTTCATCAACGCGGGCCAGATGGCGGTCAATACGTGGACCGAGCGCTCGATTCCGGCGCGTCCGGAGAACGTGGCTCGCCGGTTCCAAGAAAAATTCGCCGAGGCGCAGGATTCGCGTGAAACCAAGGAAGAGACCTTCATCGATCAATTGTTCAATGGTCGCAGCATCTTCCAGGCACTCATTGGGGCGGGCTTGATTCTGACCTCCTGGTTCGCGATGGGGGTCATGGCGATCGTCTACAGCGTGCAACGAGCGCTCCTCCTGGGCTGCTGGAGCATCTCGCCACTCTTGTTTCCTTTCCTCGCGATCCGCCCACTGAGCCACATCGGCCTCCGCCACGTGCTCCGGCTGCTGGGCATCATTCTGTGGCCCATTGGACTCGCCCTCGCCGCGACGTTCAGCGAGGGATTGATTGACGTCATCGCCTCGGGGACCTCGTTCGCCGGGGCGTCCACGACGGAAGCGCTGGGGCGCGGTCTGACGAGCCTCCTGGGACTCGTGGTTCTCGCCATCTGGCTGATCCTCTCCTCCCTGATTGCTCCTTTGATCATCCAACGACTGCTCGTAGGAGCCGAGGGACCCGCCCTCATCCTGGCCGGTGGCGGTCAGGTGTTGGCCCAGGGCATCCCGTCCTTCGCCACGATCAGCTCGGCGGCCCGCTCCACCGTTCACCTCGGCCAGAGCTTCGTCTCGAACATCACGGATCGCTTCAGGCCCGCCCAAGCAGCAGGCGTCGACCGCCTCTCCCTGGGCCTGCCTTCACCCCAACCGCGCCAGACGTCGCCGCCCGAGGCGGCGAAGGCGACGCCACCGTCCTCCGCCGCTGCCACGGAACAAGCCGTGCAGGCCATCGTCGAGAGAACCCGGAAGCGCTGAACCATGGAACCGGAACGCACCACCAAGGTCCTGACGGAACGCGAGGACCGTACCCCACCGGGTCTGAACGTCGCCGCATTCCTGCGGAATCGTGAAAGGCTCTCCCGACTCCTGCTGTGCCTGGCCCTCGGCTCGACCGTCGTGAACGTGCTGGCCTTGGGCATCCTGGCGGCCTCCGCCGGACGCCCGGTTGAGATCGTAGTCCTGGATCCCAACGGGAACATCATCGTCGCCCCCGGGGTGCGGTTCGAGGAGGCGACCGAGCTCCACCTGCAACAAGCACTCCTGGTGGCCTCGACCCTGCTCACGCGCCATCCCAAGGATTTCGATCAACCAGAAATCCTCAAGACGCTCTGCACGCGCGAGGCGTTGGCTCAGGCATCCGAACTCAAGGCCACCGAGTCGAAGGAATTCCAGGATCGCGAGATCGAGCAAAAGCCCCACGTCACGCGCGTGGACGCGATCTCCAAGCGACAGGGGGAGGTTCAGGTGCAGGTGGTCGGCGAACTCGTACGGTTCGGGGTCGTCCAGCACGCGCCGTACCGCGAAACGATCCCGTTCACCCTGCGTCTCGATCTCCAGCACAACACCGATCTCCTTCGCAATCGCCGTCAGCCCACGCTCCTCAAGAGCTTCGCCATTTCCTATGAAGCCCAACGTCGCGAGTAGAACCCGCCGTGCGCTCGCCGTCGCCGTGGGCGTTTGGTCGGTCGTGTCCGTCCAGGCGGCGGATCCGGCTTCTGGCACGCCGCAGGTGACCTCGGAGGCCTCGAATACCGCGAACCCTTCGTCGGTTTCACCCCCGATCCAGAAGCGAATGCTGGATCCGATGCAGGTCATCCGACTCCCGATTGCCCGGGATCGGCTCACGACGGTTCGCTTTCCAGGGCCGATCTCGCACCTCGAATCCGCCCTTGTGGCGACCGAGCCCCACCCGGAGGCGCGCTTCCTCCTCTCGTTTCATCCGGGAGAGGCGTTCTTCTCCCTCCGGGCGCTCGTGTCCGGGGCGGCCACGAGCCTGAACGTGGTCTGGAAGCAACAGACGTACGTGCTCGAACTGGTGGAGTCCACGAGCCCCTGGTTGTCCGTCGTGTTCGAGGTGCCTCCCCCGGTCCGCAGGCAGTCGAGCCCGGGATCCATCGATCCCACCCGCCTCCTGGGCCGACTGGACCTGGCCAAGGCGTACGGGTTGCTGAGGCAACAGCATCCCTCGGCGGTCGCCGGAGTCGAGGTCTCGCGTCCGAACACGGTCCGAGATTACGGGGACTACACGATCCGCACCGAAGAGGTGTTCCGGTTCGAAGCCGACGACACGCTGGTCTTCCGGGTCGTCCTGCGAAACAAGACCAGCACTCCCATCCAATACCTCCCGGCCAGTCTCATGGTCCGGATCGGAGAGCGGGTCTACCACCAGTCCATCACCGACGCGGGCGGGGTCATGCCCCCCGGCACCGATGTCCCCGTCTACTTCGCGCTCACCGGCTCGGCGGACGGGACGCGGGGGGACCTCTCGCTGAAGAACGACTTCTTCGTGCTCCTGAACCGAATCCCGCAGCCGTCCGCTCCCCCCCTCGCCCAGGCGACGCCGGTACCTGCGCCCGCCGTAAGCGCTGTCACCTCCGCTGTCACCCCACGTGTAGATCCCGCACTCGCCTCGGCGCCAAGGCGCCTCCCAACGGTGCCGCTCGATCCACGCCGGACCATCGTGGTCGAGGCCTCCACCAATGTCGCCGGACCGTGCTACCGGCTCCGCGACCTGCCCAAAGCGCTGAAGCCCGCGACGTCGACGTTCAAGAAGCAGACCTTTTGAACGGACCCCTGCCATGAATGCCTCCAGCCTGATCGGATTTCTCCGGGCCCGCCCCATCCTCGTCGTGTCCTTGGTGGCCGTGGCGTTGACGCTGGCGCTGCTGGGCCGTCCGCGCCGTAACGCCGATGCCTCCGCGGCGGCACCACTCCTCAGCAACGGCCCGCTTCCTACCGCCAGCCTCGTGCGCCCCGCGGTCGGCATGAAGCCCATCGCGCCGAAGCTCGAAGTGGCCGCCCCGAAGACGAATCCACCCCTCCTCGGGGTCCACATCCGGGTCGAGCTTCCGCCGGACACCAACCCGCCCGCCCTCGGACTGTACGCTCCCGCCGGTCGCTTGATCCGCGCCGTGACAATCAACGCTCTGCACTCCGGCAACATCGACACGCCGGTGATTGGCCTCGTCACCGACGAACTCTGGCACGACGGCCAGCTCGTCCTTCCCGCCGGGACGGAGCTCCATGGCCGGGCCTCCATCGGTCGCGCTCGTGATCGAATCGTCGCGTCGGGACCCTGGATCGTGGTGCTCCAGACGGGCGAGGAATTGACCCTGACCGGCATCGCTCTGGATCGGGAGGACGGGCTCGCCCCGAGTGGTTCCCTCGATGGCGACGGGGTGGCCGGATTGAAGGGGCACGTCATCCGCACCGACTCCGCAGCCGAGCTCAAGTTGTTCGCTTCCACGTTCCTCTCC
>JADLFD010000416.1 GCA_020845805.1 Verrucomicrobiales bacterium
AGGAGTTCGGCGGCGGTATTGGCTTCGTAGGCGATGCCCTTGTTGGCCAGCGGGCTGCGCGCGGCGAGCACCACGGGTTTGCCGGCGAGGACGGCCTCGAACTGCGTGGTGCTGGTCATGGAAACCACGGCTTCGGCGGCTTCGATGAGCACCAGGGAGGGGACATCGCGCACGATGCGGATACGGCCGTTGTCCCAGCGGGAGTAATCGGTCTTGTCCTGCGGATGCGGTTTGACCAGCAAGCGACAGTCGGGTTCCTGGGAGACCACGCGCGAGAGTTCGCGGATGAGGTCGGCCGAGGTCCCGATGCCGGGAGCGTGGATACGGGAGCCGAGATAGGAGTGGGGCACGAGGCCGGCGGCGGGGTCGTGCTGGAGCAGCGCGACGAGCAGGCGGCGGCCATCGGGGTTATAGCGTTGGCGCAGGGCGGCGAGGTCGGAATCCGCCACGGGGGTGGGACGTGCGGCGGCTTGCGCGGCGGCAAAGAGATCAGGGCTGGCGGCGCCGGAAGCGGCGCGACGCAGGGTGAAGCTCCAGTTGAGTTCGGAATGTCCGCCCTGGCCGGCCATTTCGATCATGAGGGTCTGGGGCAGGAGGCCGCGCTCGATTACCCAGGTGGGGCGCCCTTGTTGGAGGGCGATTTGCTGCAGGACCACGCTCTGGGGGAGGGAGGAACCCCAGGTGAGGACTGCGGCGGGTTGCAGCTCGTTGAGGAGCGTGCGGAAGACATGTTGTGCCGCGGCGATGCCCTGGAAGAACTCGGCCAGCTCGAGGTTCTCCTGTCCCGACCAGTGACGGTCGCGGGCGGCGAGCGCGTGGGCCAGCGGTTCCTCGAGGGTGACGGTCGAGGTGGGGACGGTATAGGCCCGGGCGAAGCCGTGGAGCCAGAGGGGAACCTGGATGACGGGTAACTCGGAAAGGGCGGGAGCCTGGGCGCTGAGGAGCACGAGGTCGTGTCCCTGGCGCGCGAGTTCATCTCGGAATCGCAGCCACCAGCGGCAGGTTGGTTCGTCGAGGGGCAGGAAACACGAAGCGAGGCAGAGGCGGGCGCTCATGACAACTTGGAGGGATGCGGACTCTGGGGGGCGGGATGGGGGAAAGGGGTTGGGATCAGGGGCGGCGGGGTTACGCGCCTGGCGAGGGAGAGGCGGGGGGCACGGCGGCGGGAGCGGCCGGCGTGGACCACGACCACGGGCTGCGCGGATGAGGGGTCAAAGGGCAGGGAAGTGGCGCGGCCGGACCCGAGGAACGAGGAAGCGCACGGGCATCGCACCGGGGGGCGACGCGCCGTGCGTTCGTGGAAGGCGCCGGGGGAGAGGCGGGTCCGGAGGCCGGGACCGACGAGGGGGAGTGGGAGGGGATCGGGGGGCGGGAGGCCGGGGGCAGGAGCCCGGCTTCCGAAATCTGCGCCGGCTGGTCATGACGCGGCGCGCCGTTACCGATCGTTTCCATAGTCCCTCCGTGGTCCCTGGGTCAGTCCGGGCGAGCGAATCGCCGGGACTCCTTACTGCAGCAGGCGTAGGGCGCTCTGCGGCATGGAGTTGGCTTGCGCGAGCATGGCGGTGCCGGATTGGACAAGGATGTTGTAGCGCGCGTACTGCGTGCTTTCCTCGGCCACATCGACGTCCTGGATGCGCGAGCTGGCGGCCATGAGATTCTCCTTGTTGATCTGGAGCTGCTCGGACGTGAAGTTGAGCCGTGACTGGTAGGCGCCGATGGTGGCGCGGTCGGCGGCGAGCGTGTTGATGGCGTCCTTGACGGAAGCGAGGGCGGTGGCGGCTCCGGTGGTGGTGGAGATCGTGGTGCCGGAGTCAATGGCGGTGCCGTAGACGCTGGCGCTGAGATCGATGCCGACCATGTCAAAGGAGTTGCCCTCGGAGTCGATGGTCACGCTGAGCGTGGCGCCGTCGAAAAGGCTCACCCCGTTGAACTCCTTGTTGGCGGTGTTCTCGATGTAGGACTGGATCTGCGCGAACTCCGTCTGGTAGAGCGCGCGGTCGGCGTCGCCCTTGGTGACGTCCTGGGAGAGGATGGAGAGCTCGCTCATGCGGTCGAGCGCCTTGGCGATCTTCTTGAGATAGCCATCCTGGGTCTGCGTGAAGGAGACCGCATTGCCGACGTTGGACTTGGCGGCGGCGAGGCGCTGGACCTGGGCGTCGAGGCGCGAAGCGACCGCGAGGCCGGCAGCGTCGTCGGCCGGGTTGGTAATCTTGGAGCCCGAGCTCAGCCGATTGAGGGATCGGGCGAGCATCGAGGTGCTCGCGGCGAGCGTCGATGCCGCGGCCTGGGCCTGGATGTTGGTGTTGATGACCATAAGTACCTCTTAGTGTTGACTTCCGATGTCTGCACCGCAGGGGGCGCCGTTGTTCACATGACTGCTTTCCGGCCTCCCGGCGGGGGCCGCTTCCCGGTTGAGCCGCGGCAGCTTGGGGCGGACCTGATGGAGGGCCTCCCGGTTGCTGCGTTGGATTTCCTCGTACACCTCCTGCCGGTGCACGGGCACGTCCATGGGTGCCTGGATGCCCAGGCGCACATGGTCGCCGTCGATTTTGACGACTTTCACCGTGATCTGTCCGTCGATCACGACGCTCTCATTGATCTTGCGAGAAAGGACGAGCATGGCGGCAGCGGTTGAGGCTAGAGGGCCGCGGGCAGGGGATGCTGAAGGGGGAAACGCGAGGCGTTCAGGGGGATGACCTGTTTGCCGATGAAAGTACGGCGATTGATCACGATCGGCCCCTTGAGGTTCATGGTGGGCCGGCCGCCGGCGCGCAGGGTGACGATGTTCAGCACCAGGGCGTCGTCGGGATCCTGCAGTCGGAGGAACTGGACGTCCTCGTCCGACAGGTTCGGGTGGTAGTCCGCCACGATGCTGGCGGGTTCGACGACGACGAAGGAGTGTCGCGGTGCGTCCACCATCTGCAGCCACTGAAAGGGCGCCTCTTCGGCGGAGGCGGTCAGCGTGAACTGCTTGATGGACTCGAAGCCCAGAAGGCCCAGCGGAAGTTCGATCGAGCACTCTTTGCTGCTGCCCGCTTCCGGCGCGTCCGTGATTGCCGTGATTTCCGTGGTTGTCATACCTGTTTTGGCGAGGCCGAACTAGCAATGGGCGTGCCAAGGGTTGTGAGGGCTGATTTTCGGCGTTCCAAGGGCCTCGCGAGGAAGGGGTTGAAGTCTGAAAGGCAGGTCCTGCCCCTCCGGGCCTCGAGGAGCGGCGGGTCTAGGCAAAATCCTCCAGAACGCCGTTCGTCCCGGCGAGAATTGCCGCACCCGGGGCCGCCGAGAGGGCGGTGGGCGGGAAGCCGGCAGCTCGTGCCGGGAGGAGGAGACCAGGAGGATCCGGGGAACGGGGAGGATCTCGCCGAAGTCGCGTTAAACCGTAAAGGGAAGGGTGCTTCCTGCCGATCTTCGACTGGCAAGGAGAGTGCGTTCCAGGAATGAGCCCAACAGGCTCCCGGGGCCAGTCGAACGCCTTTCTATCCGGCCACCGCACCTATGCCGCAACTCATCGACGAGGCAGCCGACTTCGATTTCATCATCGCGCTCGTCTACGACCGGTCGCGCATCCGTCTGCATGACGGGAAGCAGGCGCTGATCCGGGCGCGGTTGGGCAAGCGCATGCGTTGCCACGGGTTCGAGTCGTTCCATGAGTATTGCGAGTTCCTGCGTTCCCGCGCGGACGAGGAGGAGATCACCCATGTGGTGGACGCGTTGGCCACGAACTTCACGGGCTTCCTGCGCGAGCGGGATCATTTCGATTTTCTCGTGGGCGAGGCGCTGCCCAAGTTGCTGGGGAGCAGCCGCCGGCGCATGAATGTCTGGAGTGCGGCCTGCGCCACCGGCGAGGAGCCGTATACCGTGGCCTTCTTTCTCGCGGAGCACTATCCGATCACGGAGGGATGGGATTGGCAGATTTTGGCCACCGATATCTCCACCAAGGCCCTGGGCAAGGCGACCGCGGGTGTCTACCCGGACGATCGCATGACCGGGGTGCCCCCCGACTGGGTGCGGAGGCATTTCCAGCGTGGGCACGGGGATTGGACGGGGCACTACCGGGTGAAGGCCGCGCTGCGCGAGCGCGTGCGGTTTGAACAGATCAACCTGCTGGGAGCCTACGAGGTCGACCGCGAGTTCGAGGTGATCTTCTGCCGCAACGTGATGATCTATTTTGATCGGAGCACGCAGGAGCAGTTGGTGAGACATCTGTCGAGGTATCTGGTGCCGAAGGGATACCTGCTGACCGGCCATTCCGAGAGCCTGAGTGGGCTCTCGGTCGGGCTTCGGTGCCTCCGTCCGAGTGTGTATCAGAAGAGCTAGAGAGCAGAGAGAGCCGTATGCCGTCGCCGCAGCTAGTCGGATTTGAACATCGGGTGATTGTCGGCATCGCCGACCTGGCGGTGACCAACAACCGTTCCGCCACGCTCACGACCTATTCGCTGGGGTCGTGTCTGGCGGTGGCGATCTATGATCCGGTGATCCGTTGCGGCGGGCTGCTGCACGCGATGCTGCCGGATTCCTCCATCGACCCGGTGAAGGCGGCCAAGCAGCCGGGCATGTTCATCGAAACAGGCGTCGCCGCGCTGTTCCGCGCCGCGTACCAGTTTGGTGCGGAGAAGATGCGCATGCGCATCGCCGTGGCCGGGGGCGGCCAGATCATGGACAACAGCGGCTTTTTCAACATCGGCAAGCGCAACTACGAGGCGCTGATGGCGCTGTTTCAGAAGCACGGGCTTCGCGTCGCGGCCGAGCAGGTGGGTGGTCTCGTAAACCGGACGGTGTACCTCAACGTTGCCTCGGGGGAGGTGAGACTGAAGGTCTCCGGACAAGCCTCCGAAACGGTACTCCTATGCGGCATCTAGACGACTACCTGGACAAGGTCTCCAACCTGCCGCCGGCACCGCGGGTGCTGACGGAACTGCTCACGCTGCTGGGACGCGACGACGTCGACAGCGAGAAGATCGTGTCGATCATTGCGTTGGATCCGGGTTTGACGGCCAGCGTGCTGCAGCTGGCGAACAGCGCGCTCCTGGCGGCCGCCCGGCCGGCGGAGGAACTGAGCGAGGCGGTGGCGCGGCTCGGGTTCAACCAGGTGTTCCAGTTGGTGGCGGCGCTGGTCGGCGGTTCCGGTATGGCCCCGCCGCAGCCCGGCTACGGCATCGATTCCGGCGAACTCTGGCGTCACTCCGTCACGGTGGCGGTGGCGGCGCAGTTGGTGGCCGAGGAGGTCGGCGATGCCCCGGCGATCGTGTACACGGCTGCGTTGCTGCACGACATCGGCAAGATCGTCCTTAGCGAGACTCTGGTGCAGTCCTACGCCGCCCTGGTGGCTGACACCGAGCAGCAACAATTGCCGTTGATCGAAGCGGAGCGTCGGGTGCTGGGGACGGACCACGCCGAGATCGGGGGACGTCTGCTCACCCGGTGGAAGATGCCGGCCGGGGTGGTGGCGGCGGTCACTTATCACCACGCGCCGCAGGAGGCGGGAACCCACGCACGACTGGCCGCGCACGTGTATGTCGGCAACATGCTGGCGCACATGATGGGCTATGGCTGCGGCCATGTTCCCTTCGCCATCCATGGGCGTTCCGAGGCCATGCGGATCCTGGGGCTGGGCGAGGAATCTTTGCCGAAATTCATGATCGCGACCTTTGAGAAGCTGGGTTTCGTCGAGGCCCTCTTCGGCGCGGTCTCGAAATCGAAGGCGGCGAAACGGTAGCCGTTGCGCCATCCCGGAAGGCCTGCCATGTCCCGCATCCGAACCCTCATCGTCGACGACTCGGCCCTCGTTCGAAAGATCCTGGTCGATCACCTCTCCCGCGACCCCGAGATCGAAGTGGTCGGGACGGCGATAGATCCGTATGTGGCCCGGGACAAGATTCTCGCGCTGGACCCGGACGTCATCACGCTCGACATCGAGATGCCGCGGATGGACGGGCTGACATTTCTGAAACTGATCATGAAACACCGGCCGATGCCGGTGGTGATCATGAGTTCGCTCACCAGTTCCGGTTCGGCCCAGGCCATGGAGGCATTGCAGGCGGGGGCGGTGGATGTCGTGGGCAAGCCCTCGGGCTCGTTCAGCGTGGCCGACGCGGGAGAGATGATCGCGAAGATCAAGGCGGCGGCGTTCTCGCGTTATCGTCGCCGGCCGGGCGTTCCGTCCGCGCCTGTGGTGTCCTTGCCCCGTGCCGAAGCGGTGCCGGCGCCGAGTGCCGCGGCTGCGTCGCGAGCGGTCGCGCCGCCCGGGCCGCGCGTGATCAAGCCCGTCCCTACGGGATCGGGGTGCCGGTTCCAGGCGCGCAGCCTGATCGTGATGGGAGCCTCGACGGGCGGGACCGAGGCGCTCAAGTCGGTGCTCAGCCGCCTGCCGGGCAACATGCCGGGCATATGCGTGGTACAGCACATTCCCTCCTATTTTTCCGCGGCCTTTGCCGAGCGTCTCAACCAGTGCTGCCGCATGGAAGTGCGCGAAGCGCAGCGCGGCGACGAGCTGCGTCCCGGCCTCGTACTCGTGGCTCCCGGCGGACAGCACATGCTGCTCCGATGGAACGGCAGTCTCTACATTGTCGATCTCAACGCCGGTCCGCCGGTGCATCACCAGCGTCCCGCGGTGGATGTGCTGTTTGATTCCGCCTCCAAGTCGGGGGGGGGCTCTTCGACCCTGGCGATCCTGCTCACCGGCATGGGGGCCGACGGCGCCGCGGGGATGCTACGGCTGCGCGAGGCGGGGGCGGAAACGATCGCCCAGGATGAGCAGAGCAGTGTCGTGTTCGGGATGCCACGCGAGGCGATCCGAATGGGTGCGGCGCGCGAAGTGCTGTCGCTCGATCAGATGCCGCAGCGCATGGAGCGTTTCGCGGAGCGCGTGACGGCGCGTCCGCTGGCCGTGGCGGCGGTCTGAAGGTATCTCGCGTCCGATCGAGACAGTCTCTCAAGTGATCGGGGTGGGTGCCGATGAATGGGATGTCGCAAGACAATGGCGGTTGGCGGCCAGTAAGGGCCAACGGGGCAGAAGGTGCGCACCCCAAATAATGATGCACCCGCGGCATGGAATGCCGCGCGTTCAAATCCCCGCAAGGGGTGACTCAAGGAAGGAGTCTTTATGGTAATCAATACAAACGTCTCGGCTCAGACTGGTGCTCGTCTTCTTGGCGAATCCCAATCGGCATTGTCCAAGTCCCTCGCTCGGTTGTCCTCCGGCTCGAAGATCGTGTCTCCGGAAGATGATGCGGCAGGTTTGGCGGTGTCGTCCCGATTCGACGCTCAGATCAACCGTATCACGGCGACGAAGAACAACATCGGTAACGCGATCTCGTTCAGTCAGACCCAGGACGGTTTTCTGAAGAAAGTCGGAAAGGCGTTGGATCGCATGAGCGAGCTGGCGGTTCTGTCCCAGGACGTCACCAAGATTGACGCCGACCGGGACCTGTATGACGCAGAGTTCCAGACCCTCCAGGCCTACATCACCGATGTGAGCCAGAAGGAGTTCAACGGAGTCAGTCTCTTCGACGGCGCCACGCTGGGGGTCACGAAGGATGAGGATGGAAACAAGTACAACATGACGTCGGTGGATCTCACCTCCGGCGACGTGTACGACTCCATCAGCACCGGCGATGTCACCACCACGACGAACGCCGCCACGGCGCTCACCGCGGTCAAGGATGCGATCACGCAACTGGCGACCGACCGCGCCAACGTCGGTGCGAACATCTCGCGCCTGAACTACACCAACGAACAGTTGGGCGTGCTCCGCGACAATCTCTCCGCTGCCAACAGCCGCATCAAGGACGTCGACGTCGCGGAAGAGAGCACCAATTTTGCCCGTAACAACATCCTCGTTCAGGCAGGCACGGCGATGTTGGCGCAGGCAAACGCCAATCCCCAGTCCGCGCTGCGGTTGCTATCGTAATCGCGTCGCAGACGGGTTTGGTTCGACGACCCGGCCGGCCAAAAGCCGGCCGGGTTTTTTTCTTCCCTCGCTTCCTTCCCGCCCCTCCCTCGCCCGCCCTCGGACAATCGTCCTAGAAGGCACCCCGTTGACCGCGGGGCTCTTAACCCCGGCCAGCTTCCAACCGATAGACCCGCAGGATGGACCTTGGAGTGTCAGGTCTGGCGTCGAATTTCGACTGGCGTTCGCTCATCGATCAGATGGTCGATATCGAGCGCCTGCCGCAGAAGCGTCTGCTCGGCGAGCAAAACCTGCTCGAGCAGCGCAAGAACGCCTATAGCAGCATCGCCACCCAGTTGGGTGTGCTGCGCAACCGCATCTCGGCATTGCGCGAGGACTCCCTCTACGCCACCCGCACCACGAGCAGCACGGACACGACCACCGCCACCGCGTCGGCCGCGGCAGGGTCGGTGCAGGGGACCTACCGTTTCGCTTTTCAGCAGTTGGCCACCGCGGCACGGCACGTGGGGGCCACCGGCGCCGGCGCCGCCTTGAGCACGACGTCGGACGTGTCGGGAGTGGTCCTGGACTCAGCCGGCTTCGCCACGAGTGTGACCGCGGGCGTGTTCCGGGTAAACGGAGCCGAGGTGACGGTGGCGACCACCGACACCCTCCAGGGCGTGTTCGACAAGATCAGTACGGCGACGGGCAGCGCGGTGACGGCCTCCTACAACGCCACCAGCGATCGCATCCAGCTTTCGAGTGCCTCGCCGATCGTCCTGGGGAGCGCGACGGACACGAGCAACTTCCTGCAGGTGGCCCAGCTGTACAACAACGGGACGTCCTCGATCTCAAGCGCTGGCGGCCTAGGCAGCGCCCGCCTCTCCGCCACCCTCAGTTCCGCGAACCTGTCCACGACGCTCACTTACGGCGGCAGTGGGGCGGGGCTTTTCAAGGTGAACGGGGTCGAGATCGAGTATTCCTCCTCCGACACGCTCTCCACCGTTCTGAAGAGGATCGGGGACTCGGAGGCCGGGGTCACCGCCAGCTACGATTTCATCAATGACCGCTTCGTCCTGGCCAACAAGGGGACGGGCGACGTCGGGATCGCACTCGAGGACGTGTCCGGGAATTTCCTGGCCGCGTCGAAGCTGTCGTCCGGGGCGCTCGAGCGGGGCAAGGATCTGCTTTACACGGTGAATGGGGGCGGGCAGTTGCGCAGTTCGTCGAACACGGTGACGGACGCGAGCTCCGGCCTCACGGGGCTGACCGTCACTGCCCTCAAGGAGAGCGCCACCGCCGATATCAGCGTCTCCAGCGACACCTCGAAGGTGCGCGCCGCAATCACCTCCTTCATCGACGACTACAATCGCGTCCAGTCGCTGATCTCCTCCCAGACCGAGTCCACCACGGATGCCGATGGCAAGGTCGAGACCAATACGCTGACATCGGAAGGAGATGCTGAGAGCATCGCCTCGACCCTGCGTAAGATGGTGTATTCCTCCGTTTCCGGACTCGAAGCGACCATGTCGCATCTGGCCCGGCTGGGGATCTCGACCAACAGCGACGATGACACGCTGGAGCTGGAGGACGGCGGGATGCTGGACGAGGCGCTGGCGACCCAGCTGGAGGACGTCCAGGCGTTGTGGAACGACGACGCGGTGGGCATCGCCACGAAGTTGGACGAGTACATGGAACGTCTGATCGGCGACGACGGGTCGCTGGTTGCGAAACAGGATGTCCTGGTGAAGCAGGCTTCGGGCATCGATGTGCAGGTGGCGGATCTCGAGCGGCTGGTGCAGTCCAATCGTCAACGGCTGATCGACAGTTTTGTGGCGATGGAGCAGGCTCAGTCCAAGATTAACCAGCAGATGCAGTTTCTGTCGCAGCGGTACGGCATCTCCTCGACCTCGAGCTGAACCTCTTATCCTGATTTCCATGAATGGTCCGCATCGACCGACGCACACCGCCTGGCGGGAAGGGGGGGGTGAACAGGGGATGCACCGGTTCCTCGCTCTGACGATTCTTCTTAGCGCCCTGGCTCCCTGGGGAGCCGGCTGTGGCACCGCCACCGACGTGCGCACCCGCCTCGCCACTCCGGGGCCGTTCTATCAGCCGACGAACGTCTTTCGCGCGGACGCCAAGCTACCGGCCAGCCTCAAGCGGGTGGTGGTGCTGCCGCTGACACCGGCGGGCCCGGGGGTGGACATCGCTTCGGCGCCCGCGACTCTGGAACCGCTGTTGATCCAGGAGTTGGGGAAGTCGGGGCGGTTTGAGCTTATGCCCATGGCGCCGGCGGCGCTGAAGCAGTTGACCGGCCGGGCGACCTGGAGTGCCAGCGATCTGTTCCCCACCAATTTCTTCGATCGTCTCCGGGACTCGACCGGCTGCGACGGCGTGCTGTTTTCCGAGGTCACGGCCTACAAGGCCTATCCGCCCATGACGGTGGGTTGGCGTTTGCGTCTGATGGACGTGGACGGACCGACCGTGTGGTGGGCGGTGGACGAGGTGTTCGACGCGTCGAACGCCTTGGTGGCCAACGCCGCCAAGCGGTATCACCTGACCAACGCAGGCAAGCCGGCGGAATTGACCGATCCGGCCGAGATCCTGCTATCCCCGCGTCGTTTCGCGGGTTACGCGGCCAGTGCGTTGGTGGAGACGTGTCCGAAAAGATAGCAGTGAGTTTTGCCTAAAGGAATTTCACAGGTACGCCGATAGAGAACCACGAAAGGTAACAAAACCACGTACCTCAAGCCTGCCGGAATGGGAGAAGAAGTATGGAAGTCCATGCCAACAACAACACGAATGGAGTCGATCCGGTCCGGTTCTCGCGCACGGCGCCGCGCCGCCCGGCTGAACCCACCCAAGACCAGACCAGTTTCGAGGGGGTCAACGCGGTGAATCGCGCCTTGGAGGCGACCCCCGCCAGCCGATCCGAAGCGGTGGATCGCGCCACGGGTCTGATTGGTGACTTAACCTATCCGCCCCGCGAGACGATTCAGAGATTGTCACATCTCCTGGCGTTGAAACTCCAGGAATGAACCGCCGGACGTCGCTCCTCTCATGAATCGCCAGCTCATCAGCCGTTCGTACCTTCAGGTCGCGACCCAGACCGCGTCCCGGGGCCAGCTCGTACTCATGCTGTATGAGGGAGCCATCCGGTTCCTGGAACGGGCGCTGGGTGGGTTCGCGATCGATGATCCGGCGGAATGCAACGAGACCATCAACAACAACATTCAACGAGCCCAGGCCATTCTGGACGAGCTGAACTCGGCCTTGAACGTCGAGGACGGGGGCGAGTTGGCCGACCGCTTGAGGGCCTTGTATCACTACATGGACGAGCGGTTGCAGACGGCGAACCTCAAGAAGACCACGCCCGAGGTGGAGGAAGTGATCGTCCATCTGACCACGCTGCGTGACGCGTGGCGCGAGATGCTCTGCCAGGACACCGCGCCCGACGAAGCGCGCCTGAGCGGGCTGGCCGTCGTGGGTTAACCTTTTTCGACCTCTCCCCAGCCATGGTGGCCGCCGAATCCTGGACCGTGCTTTACGCCGAGTGGCGACGCCTGACGGAGGCGGAAGCGGAGGCCATCGAGAAGGATGCCTGGGAGTTGCTCTCAGTGCACCAGCAGGCGAAGTCCGAATTGCGCGACGCCATCGTTGACGCCGAGGAGGCCCGCGGTCCCTGCGAGGGGGACGAGGAAGTCCGCCGCCGGCAGGTGATTGCCGAGCTGATTTGTCTCGAGACGCGGAACCATGAGGCCATCACGCGGCGCCGGTGTGCAGCGCAATCCCAGCAGGCCGACCTGGAGCGCCGGCGGATGGACTTGCGGCGCATTCAGCGCGCCCACGCCCATGGCACGCATCGGGATCCGGTCTGGCAGCAGTATTCCTGAGTCCCAGGCTGCGCATGTTCCGCGATCGAACGTCCCGCGGGTTTGACTCGGTTCCTCCGCCCGATACGCTGCGTCCGCGCAGGACGACAGAACGCGATGATCGGCACCTAGCATGGGCGTGACGGCGAACGCAGACCTTGGCGACGCAACGGATCTTCCGGCGGACGACGTTCCCGCGCGGGCTGGGCTGGGGGCGGCCTCCTGGGTGGACGGCGGCCAGGCGGTGCTGGATGCAGCGGGGCAAATCCTTTCGCACAACGACGCGCTGGGCGTCTGGTTGGGAGGCGGCGATCCGGATTCGGGTTTGGGTGTGGCCTTCTGGGATTTGTTGCAGCGTCGTTTTCCCGCTTCGGAGATGGCGATCCAGTCTTTGCGGGTCGATCCGGTCGTCTTTGCGTCGATCGATCTGGAGGGGAGCGGAGACGAGACGGACGGGGGCTGGTGCCGGCTGGAGCGGACGCGGGTGGGGGAGTCGGAGGTGGTTCGTCTCGGCTCGATGCTGGCGCCGGGCAAGGAGCTTGCGGAGCAGGGCTGGCGCGAGGCCTACAGCGGGCCGGCGGCGGGTCGGGAGCTGTTTCTTCGCCTGCAACGCGCCGAGGCCCAGCTGCAGAAGCTCTCGCAGCACTGGCCGGGAGTGATCTTCAGCCAGCGCCCGGATTTCGATTTTCATTTTGTCAGCGGCCGCATCGAGGAACTGACGGGGGTGAGCCTGGAGGAGTGGCGGCGGCGCCGCGGCCGGTTCCTGGATATCGTGCACGAGTCGGACGTGGCGGAGTTGCAGAACCAGTGCCGCCTTTCCGCCCGCAGCGGGCAGTCGGTGACCAACACCTTCCGGATCCGCAACGTACAGACCGGGCGGGTGAGTTACGTGCTGGAGCACCGGCAGCCTTCGTTGAGCCGGAGCGGGCTGTTGTTGGGGTACGAGGGGGTGTGGCTGGATGTCACCCGCCAGACGCTGGCGGAGAAGCTTCTGACTTCGGCGGCGTGGAAGGAAACGCTGGCGGTGCTCACCATGGGGTTGGCGCACGACTTCAGCAACGTCATGGCCGGGATTCACTCGCTGAGCGAGTCCTTCCTCAGCCAGCTGGAGGAGGGACACGCGTTCCGGGAAGGGCTCGACCTGATCAAGAAGAGCTCGCTCCAGGCCTCGCAGCTGGTGCACCGCATCGTGAATTTGCACCTGGGCAAGCCGGGGGAACGCAATTACCACGACCTGAACCAGATTGTCGGCGAGTTGTTGGAGCTGGTGCGCAAGGTCATCCCCCGCCGCATCGAAGTGATCTCGGAGCTCTCGCCGGAGGCGTTGCCGGTTTACGTCGACGCGGTGGAATTCCGCCAGGTGATCATCAACCTGGCGCTGAACGCGGCCGACGCGATGCCCGAGCGCGGCCGTCTGGTGCTGCGCACGGCGCGGCAGGCGAGCCGGCCGGGTGCGAGCAGCTGGCACGGGGTCGCGCTGCGGTTCCCCTGCGTCTGTCTGACCGTGGCCGACAACGGGACCGGGATCCGTCCCTCCCATCGCGACGCGGTGTTCGATCCGTTCTTCACCACCAAGGCCGGGGGCAAGGGTTCCGGGCTGGGACTGTACAACGCCCGATTGTTCGCGGAGAAACACCAGGGCGGCATCGCGCTGGATTCGGAGGAGAAGGTGGGCACGAGTTTTTACGTCTGCCTGCCGGAGGCGGACTTCACCGAATCAGAGCGTGCGGAGTCCGCGGCCGGGCCGGAGGCCCAGCGCCGGGGTCTGTTGCTTTTTGCTTCTTCGGACAGCCTGGCCGGGCCGACGGCGGAGATGCTGCGCACGGAGGGGTACCACGTCGCGGTGGCGAAGCTCACCGAACAGGCTGGGGACATTCTGGGGGGGGGCGACTATCTATACGAGGGCGTGTTCATCGTGCTGGAATCGGCGGGGACCAGCCTCGCCCCTGCGGTGGCCTCGTGGGTGTCGCGACATCCGCGCCTGCGCGTCATCCTGCGGCCTCTGGGTCGTGATGGGGACGATCTTGAACCCGAGTTGGTGCGGTTGGCGGATCTGGTTCTGAATCCCGAGTTGTCGCAGCGCTCGTTACTGGAGAAGCTGCGCGCGACCCTCAGCCGCTGAGTCTGACCGTGAGCACGCCGCCTTCATCCCCGACCCCCGCGACCACGCCCGGGGCCCCTTTGTCTCCCGGGCTGCGCCGTCTGTTGGTGGTGGACGACGAGGAAATCGTGCTGGTTGCCCTGCGCGAGACCCTGCTGCGGGTCGGGTACGAGGTGGTGGCGACGGGGGACGCGGCGGATGCCCTCGAGAAGCTGAAGCAATCGGCGTTTGCGGTGATCATCACCGACCAGCAGATGCCCCGCATGACGGGGCTCGAATTCCTCTCTCGGGCCAAGCAGGTGCAGCCGGATGCGACGCGCATCCTGATCACCGCGGTGTTGAACCTCAGTACGGTCATCGAGGCCATCAACACAGGCGAGATCTACCGGTTCGTCATCAAACCGTGGTTGCGCGAAGAATTCCTGGGGGCCATCGAAAGCGCCGTCCAGCGTCACCAGCTGGTCGCGCGCAACAAGGAGTTGCAGGCGGAAACGCAGGTGGCCAACGCCCAGTTGGTCACGCTGAACCGCGAACTCGAGTTGCAGGTGGCCCGCGTGGCCGAGCAGAACCGCGAGCTCGAGGTGCTCAACGGCGCGCTTCAGCAGAATCTCCAGCGGTCGGTCGAGCTGTGCGTCAAGACGATGGAGACTTTCTACCCGACGCTGGGGATGCAGGCGCGTCGGGTGCACGAATTGTGCCGTTCCATGGGAATGAGCGCCGGGCTTTCGCCCGTGAACCAGCGTGCCCTTGAGATCGCCGCCTGGCTCCATGACGTCGGTTTGGTGGGCGTCCCGCGTCGGTTGATCCGGCGATGGCAGATGGGCAACGAACCCCTCAGCGAGGCGGAACGCTCCCTGATCGAGCAGCATCCTGTGCTGGGCGAAGAACTGGCCTCGTTCGTGGATCCGCTCGAGCCCGTGCGCTCCGCCATCCGCACGCATCACGAACGATTTGACGGGAAGGGGTACCCGGCGCGGCTGGCGGGGGAAGCCATTCCCTGGCTGGGCCGGCTGCTGGGAGTGGCGGTGGCCTATGCCGAGAGCGACCTCGACCAGGCGGGTGCCCTGGCTCAATTGCGATCGGAGAGTGGCACGGCGTTTGATCCCGAGGCGGTGCTCATCCTGATGCGCTCGCTGCCGAGGGCGACGCTCTCCCGGAAGCAGCGGGAAATCTCCCTGTCGGAGCTTCGTCCGGGCATGGTGTTAGCCAAAGGGATCTATACCGCGAGCGGGATCCTCCTGGTGCCCGACGGCCACCAGCTCAACGAGACCTACATCGATAAACTGCGGAACCACCACCGCATCAGTCCCATCTCGCAGTCCCTGATGGTCTACTGTTGAGCTGTGGTGGTCGACCCTGGGCGCCGGATCGGGGCGGGTCGAGGCCTGGGTGTGGGCGGGAGGCCACGGCGGCGGAGGAGGGGATGGGGCTCAAGAACGGTTCAGCGTTCACCCTGGGCGACCGATATTCCGAGGGAAGTCGTTTCGCACGAACCTCATCGTATGGCTAGCCCGGAGACCCCCCAAGTCGCGCCCCTTTGCCTCATCATCGAGAAGATGGCCCTCGAGCTCGTGCTGGCTGAGCCAGGCAAGGACAATGGGTTGCTCCCCTGCAACAGCCTTCTGGGTGAGCTGGAAGATACGGCGCGCGGCCTGAAACTGCCCGCCTGTGTCCAAGACTCCATTCAGCAGGGGCGGCAGTGGATCGACGATACCTTCATGTCCGGGTCTTTCGATCCGGCGTCGCTGGCGCGCATGCGAGGCTGGGTGGAGTGGATGCAGTTGGCCCTGAATGCCGTGCATTGCGGCACGGAACTGCCTCCTCGGCTCACGGCCGCGGTGGCGCAGGAGGCAGCACCCGCCCCGGTGACCACCCCCGCGACGGCGACTCCGGTGGCGCTCGCGCCGGAGGAACCGATGATTCTTAGTCTGGAGATCGACGGGGAGTTGCTCCGTGAATTCTGCACCGAATCGCACGAGCACCTGCAGAACATCGAACTGGGCGTCCTGACGTTGGAGGAAAACCCGACGGACAGCGCGACGCTGAACTCCATCTTCCGCGCGTTCCATACCTTCAAGGGCGGGTCGGGCTTCCTGAACCTGCGCCCCATCAACCGCCTGGCTCACGAGCTGGAGTCCCTGCTCGATCTGGCGCGGCAGCACCGACTCACCATCGATTCCGAAGTCATTAATCTCATCCTGGCCGGGGGGGACACCCTCAAGCGGTTTGTGGTTGAGATCGAATCCCAACTCGGCGGCCAGAGTCCGGGCGCCGCGATCCTGGTACCCATCCAGGAACTTCTTCGCCGCGTGACCGTGGTGGTGCAAGGGACGGGCACGGCCCAGGCCCACGATCCGAGCTCCGCTTCGGCCCCCGAGCCAGAGGTGGCGGAAACGCCCGCCACGCTCCCCACTCCGACCGCGATTCCAGTCGCGGCTGCGGTGGTGCCGGTTGCGACTCCCGTGGTGGTCCCCGATCCGGTCCCCGTGGTGAAATCCGCGCCCGAGGCACCTTCGACGGCCCAGGCCGGTGCGAAGTCAGGCGGTGGTGCCACGGTGAAGGTGGACACCCTGAAGCTCGACAGCCTCGTGGATCTGGTGGGCGAGATGGTGATTGCTCAATCGATGGTGATGCAGGATGGCGACATCGCCACGCTGCAAAGCCAGCAGCTGACGCGCAACCTCGCGCAGCTGGCGCGCATCACCAAGGAACTGCAACGCGTCGCGATGTCGCTGCGCATGGTTCCCATCCGCGCCACGTTCCAGAAGATGACCCGTTTGGTGCGCGATGTCTCCGTCAAGGCGGGCAAGCACGTGGAGCTGGAAATGAGCGGAGAGGACACGGAACTGGATCGCACCATCGTGGAGGAGATCAGTGATCCGCTCGTGCACATGATCCGCAACGCGGTGGATCATGGCATCGAGTCCGCGGACAAGCGCCTGGCGGCGGGCAAATCCCCGCACGGCGTGGTCCATCTGCGCGCCTTCCATCAGGGCGGCAGCATTGTCATCGAGGTCGAGGACGACGGCGGTGGATTGCCGCGCGACCGCATCCTGAACAAGGCCATCGAGAAGGGCCTCGTCCCGCGCGGCGCGGAGCTCACGGACAGTGAAGTGTTCGACCTGATTTTTGCGCCCGGGTTCTCGACGGCGGAGAAGGTCACCGACATCTCCGGACGCGGCGTGGGCATGGACGTCGTGCGGCGGAACATCGAGAAGTTGCGTGGGAAGGTGGAGATCCATTCCACCCTGGGCAAAGGCTCGCGGTTCACCATCTACCTCCCGCTCACTCTCGCCATCATCGACGGCATGATCGTGGGCATCGGGCAGCATCGGTACATCGTGCCGACCCTGGCCGTGCGGGAGTCGTTCCGACCGACCGCCGACATGGTTTCCACGGTGCAAGGGCGCGCCGAGGTCGTGAATGTGCGCGGCAAACTGATCCCCCTGCTGCGGCTGCACGAGTACTTCGGGATCGAGTCCCGCGCCGTCCAACCGACCGAGGGCATCGTGATCGTGATCGAATCGGATCGGGAAAGCCGATGCGTGCTCGTGGACGATCTGCTGGGCAAACAGGAAGTGGTCATCAAGAGCCTGGGCGAAACCTTCAAGCGGAGCCCGTCGCTCGCTGGGGCGGCCATCCTGGGCGACGGTCGGGTCGGTCTGATCCTGGATGTCGACGCCCTGGTGGGATCCAAGACCGCGCCGCTCTCGATGGCGGCCTAACCGGCGGCGGAGCGGGACAGCTGACCCCCCCGGGGTTCCGGTCGAAGTCTCCGGCCGCCAGGATCGGGTCGCCGTCCCCGTCCTTATGGACCGATCCTGACCGCGTTCCATCCCGAGTCGAACCGTGCTCAGGGATCTCCCGCCTGGTGAAAGAGTAGCGGTTTCTTCTGTGGATAGGGCAGCCCTGTGATGCCGTGGGGTGATCCGTTCATCAGGCCGCAGAATGCGAGCCGGAGCTTGCATTGCTCCTCGGTGCGGTGCTTCGGCCCCGCGATTGTCTTCACCTGGTTCCGGTGCCGGGCAGGTCGGAAGGGGGGAGTGGCGAGGCGGCCGGCCAGCCAGGAGCGGTCATCGTCCGGATCCATCAGGCAGGGCCGATTCAGTTCTGCAGATCTGCTCAGGCCAGGAAGGATTCACGCCGATACGAATAGAGAGGGAGAGGCCTCATCTTAGACATGAACCCAGTGCCTCACCCTCGTTCACACCATGACTGAAGCCCCTTCCCCTACGGTTGCCAGCGCTCGCGCCAAGGCGGGCAAGTACCTGACCTTTGTGCTCGGGCGGGAATCCTATGGCATCGAGGTTCTGAAAATCCGTGAGATCATCCGCTTCACTGACATCACCGCGGTCCCGCAAATGCCCGGTCACGTCAAGGGCGTGATCAACCTGCGCGGCAAGATCATTCCGGTCATTGATTTGCGCGCCAAATTCGGACTCGCGACCACCGAGGCCACCGAGCGCACCTGCATTGTCGTGGTCCAGGTCAGTTTTGCGGCGGGGACCAACGCGCAGATGGGACTCATTGTGGACGCCGTGGAAGAGGTGGCCTTCATCGCCCAGGCCGACATCGAGGAAACCCCCGATTTCGGCGGTGCGTTTGACACCGAGTGCCTGATGGGAATGGCCAAGATCAAGGGCGTGGTGAAGACCTTGCTCGATATCAACCGCGTGGTGGCCGGGGAAGCCTCCATGGCCATCCTCTCTTGAACCCCATTTCCTCTCTCCGGATCAGCGGGTCACACGGGGTGTGTCTGGTCCCCGTTCCCTCCCGCGCTGCTCGCCCTCATCCATGATTCCGTCTCCCGCGCCGATTCCGCTCTCCCTCCCGCCGACCGATCCTCGGACCCGTGTCCGGAAGGGGCGGGCGGAGCAGGGCGGGGACCGCCAGGTTCCCATTCTTCGCTGGGAGATGGCCCAATGGGAGACGTCCTGTGAAATCGAACCCGGGCGGTCTGCACGCCGCCGACGTCGAGCGCGCGCGCGCACGCGTGCGCGCCGGCGCACCGGACGAAGCACGGCCTTTCGCGGGCGGGGAGGTGGCGTCGCCGCGCCTCCCTCCCCCACCGTGTCCCGATAGCGACCACTCCCCCCTCGCCCGGCTTCGAAAGTCCTGAGGAACGCGTCCTGGGCCGGGTGGATTGGCCCGTTGCCCGAATCTTCCTGAGAACCAATCCGCAGGAGCGGCCCGCGATGGCATCCCGGAAAGGATCTGGGCTGCCCTGGCGCGGTGAGGGCTCCGGCTCCGCCGTTTCAAGGCGGAGGGACTCACGGTTCGCCCGAGGCTTGGTTTCCCAGGCGCCACCGTCGGACGCGCGGTCTTCCCCCTCGGCTCGAGTGACTTTTGTTTTGCGCTGACCATTCGTTCAGGACTAGTACGGAGGCCAGAGACAGGAGCGGGTGCAGACGTTCACGAAGTGGCCGATCTTGACTCCAGCCGCGTCGCCTTACATGGGGAACCCGAATCTCACTTCGATCCTGCCGGACCGACCTCCGGCCGCTGTCAGCGGATCCGGGGAACCCACCGCGATCGATCGTGTGGTGGGGCGGTGTGACGCGGTTCGGGGGGAGCAAGGAGGGGGGCACATGTCGGAATGGAAGGTGGTTCTCGAGGCGGCCCCGGTGGCCATGGTGCTGCTGGACGAAGAGCTGAAGATTCGCGCCGCCAATGCGGTGGCCCGCAGCTTGGGGATCGCCGTGTCGCCGGGTCCAACGGCGGAGAGCTTTTCGGCAATTTGCCGGTGCATCGACCCCATCGCTGCTCCCTCGATGGCGGACCCGCTGCACGCCTGGTTGCGCGCCCTGGCCTCGGGCGCTGGAGCGCCGGAGACCCGCGAGTTTCGCATCGGCTGGGGGACGGCCGATTCCGGGGGGGGGACCAGTACTTTTTCCGTGGTGGGGACCCCCGTGTCCCGAGAGGGAGAGTCGGGGGTGCTGGTGGCCTTCACGGACGTCGGTCCGCTTCGCGCTTTGGAAGATCGGGTGCGGGAGCAGTCGGCCCTGCTGGCGACCTCGAACGATGCGATCTGCGTGGTGGAGCTCACGGGGGTCATCCAATTTTGGAACCGCGGCGCGGAACGCCTCTACGGCTGGATGTCGGCAGACGCAGTGGGCAAGGAGGCGGCGGATGTCGTGTTCGGGGGCTCACGGCCGATGTGGCTGAACGTGCAACGACTCGTGCTCGAGGAGGGCTACTGGGATGGTGAACTGTTGCAGTGCCATCGCAACGGACAGCAATTGATGATCGAGGCGCGGGTGAGTCTCGCGAAGGACGCCTCAGGCAAACCGCGTTCGGTGGTGATGATGACCTCGGATCTGACCGAGCGGAAGCATCTGGAGCGGCAATTGATGCGGGCCCAGCGCCTCGAGAGCCTGGGCACGATGGCCTGCGGCATCGCGCATGATTTGAACAACGTGCTCACTCCGGTCCAGATGGTGGTGGACTTGTTGCGGCCGTCCGTGGCGGGGTCGGATGGGGAACGTTTCCTCGAACTCCTGAACCGCAGCGCGCGGCGTGGCGCGGATATCATCAAGCAGTTGCTGCTGTTTGGTCGCGGGCTGGAGACGTCCCGGGCGGAGATGGATCTCAGTTACCTGATCAAGGAAACGGTCAAAATCCTGCGCGAAACCTTTCCCAAATCGATCCAGGTTTCGGCGGAACTGCCGGAAACACTGTGGCCGGTGATCGGGGATATCACCCAATTGCACCAGGTGCTGCTCAATCTCTGCGTGAATGCTCGTGATGCCATGCCCCGCGGCGGAACCCTCACGCTTTCGCTCGAGAACGTGAGACTGGACTTGCGCGCGTCCCGGCTGATCGCGGAGTCCAAGCCTGGTCGCTACGTGGTGGTGCAGGTGGCGGATACCGGGACCGGGATTTCGCCGGAGGTGATGGAGCGCATTTTTGACCCGTTCTTCACCACCAAACCGCTGGGAATCGGCACCGGCCTCGGGCTGTCCACGGTGCAGGGCATCGTCCGCAACCACGGGGGATTCGTGCAGGTGGTCACCCAGATGGGGGTGGGAACTCGCTTTCGCATTCATCTCGCGGTCGGGGGCGAACCGCCCCGCGAGCTGGCGCCGGCGCCGGTGCTGGTGGAGACGGGGGGCCAAGATCGCCTGGTCCTGGTCGTCGACGATGAGGATGTGATCCGGGAGTTGCTGAAGTCGGCGCTGGAACGGGCCGGCTACCGAGTGCTCACGGCCTCGGACGGCGCGGAGGCGATCTCGATCTTTGGTCGGCACCAGACCGAGATTGCCGGGGTGGTGATCGACATGATGATGCCGTACATCGATGGGGCCACGGCGATCGCGATGTTTCGGAAGACGCGACCCTCGGTTTCGGTGGTGGCCATCAGCGGTCTGCCCAATCAGCGCGACGAGGCCGAGAAGGCCGGGGGCGGCCGGGTGTCCTTTCTGCTCAAGCCGTTCGTGGTTCGCGACCTGGTGGGGGAACTCGGCCGGCGTTTGCTGGTCGATGGCGCGGCGGGCCCGGGAGAAGGCGAAACGCCCGATCCCAAGGCGGGGTAGGGGTAGCGCGTGGCGCAGTGCGGTGCGCAGAGCGCACGCAGGGCGGGGAGAAGGCGAGCTCAGACCAGACCGTCAAGGATCGAGGCGAGTCGCTCCAGGCTTCGCAGGAGGCTGGCTTCGGCGATGGCTTTTTCCGGTCCGGACCTCTGGTTGCAGAGGATGGCCCAGCCTGAGGCGTTCACCCAACCTTCGGAGGTCACTTCCCGCTGGTCCCCACTGTTGCCGATGTGCGCGTGTCGGATGAGCAGGTCGGCAATCTGGACGGCGGCGATGACGCGCGCGTGACGCGGGGCGGCATGCGGGCGGTGATGGAAGCGCGCGGCGTCCACCATCATCTCCGGCAGGCGATGGCTGGAGAGATAGAGCGCGCCGAGTTCCGAGTGGTCCACCCCCAGGACCTCCATCTCGATCTCGGTCAGATCGCGGAGGGTTTCCTTGTGGCAGAGCTGGATGGCGGCGAAATGCTCGGGGAAAGCGGAAGCCATGACGATCTTGCCCACGTCATGGACAAGGCCGGCGACATAATCCGATTCGTCGCTGGGCACTTCGAAGGCACTCGTGACTTCGCGGGTGAGGATGGCGGTCCCGATGCAATGCTGCCAGAACTCGCGCCACTCGAAAGGCACCCGTCCGGCGAGCTTTTGAAAGTCCTCGATGATGGGGGTCATCATCGCGAGCTGTCGGATCTGTCGGACGCCCAGGAAGAAGACGGCTTCCTCGATGCTATTGATCGGGGTGGTGAAGCCGAAGTAGACGGAGTTGACCAGGCGCAGCAGGCGCGCAGTCAGGCTGGGGTCTCGACGAATGATCTCGGCGATCTGGGAAGTGTAACGTTGATCTGCGTTAAGAAGTTCGCGTAGGGCGCTGTTGACGCTGCCCAGAGAGGGCAGTCGTGGACAGTTGCGCACCCGGGTTTCGATCTGCTGGGCGTCGCACCGCGGAAGCGAGGCGGGCGGTGATGCCAGTTCGGACGTCATCTCACGGGGACATCGGCATTTCGGGACTTTGGGTTTAACGGGTTTGCGGGTGGCGTGCCGCGGGGGTGGGTGGGGGCGGGTTTTCCTTGAGCTCATCGGGCCGCCCGGGCTCGGGAACTCTCTTAGAATTCCAAGACAGGCTATTAAGTGCCTGCGGGAAGTGCCGATGGTCCATCAGAATGATCGACCAACTTGACGAATTGGTCACGCAGGCGGTTGCGCGAGCCTTCGATACCATGCTCAACGTGAAGGTCGCGGCCGAGACCAGCGACGCCACGCTCTGGAACGGCGAGCCGCACGTGGCTGGGTCGGTTGGGTTTATCGGGAAACTCACCGGGGTGGTTTACATCTACTCCAGCGCCACCTTTGCCCGTGAGATCACCGGCCAACTCCTCGGACTCAAAATCGAGGAGATTGAAGGTGAGGAAATGGTCAACGACGCCATCGGTGAGCTCACCAACATGGTGGTGGGCCAGATCAAGTCCCAACTCTCCGACCGGGGTATGCCCTGTGTGCTCACCATCCCGTCCATTGTGCGGGGAAGCCAGTTTGTCGTGGAAAGCATGAGCTCCACCACGCGCCGTTTTAACACCTTCAAATGTGGTAACCATCGCCTGGGCGTCGAAACCCTGATCAAACCCAGCTGAAACCTGCCCCGAGTATGCCAATCAAGATTCTCACCGTCGACGACAGCAAGACCATCCGACTGATTGTCGGCAAGGCCTTCCGTTCCTTCGATTGCGAGGTGTTCGAAGCCTCGAACGGGGTCGAGGGCCTGGCGGTGGCCGCCAAGGAACGCCCCAACATCATCATCCTCGACCTGACCATGCCCGTCATGGACGGGTTCGAAACTCTCACCAAGCTCAAATCGGATCCGGACCTCAAGTCCATCCCGGTGGTCATGCTGACCGCCGAGTCCGGGCGCGAAAACGTGCTGCGGATCGCCAAGCAGGGGGTGCGCGACTACCTGGTGAAACCCTTCAAAGAGGAACTGATCATCGAGCGCGTGGGGCGCATCGTCGACCTCAAGCCGAAGGGCGTCACCAATGCCAAGGCCAAACGCTTCGACGACCCGCTCACCGTGCTGGTGGTCGATGATAAGCCCGCCATCTCCGATCAGATCATCCATGGGCTGGCCGACACCCCGTGGTCCGTTCAGGGGCGCTCCACCGCGGGAGAGGGGCTCGACTACTGCAACAAGTCCGTGCCCGACGTGGTGATCGTGAGTCTTAATCTGCCCGACAACGCGGCATTCACGTTCTTCCAGATGCTGCGGGCACAGCCGAAGACCAAGAGCGTTCCGGTGTTCGCGATGTGCGTGAAGACCGCCAGCGATGAGCAGGCGCGTGCGCAGCAGTCCGGGTTCACCGGCATCATCACCAAGCCCATCGACTTCGACGAGGTGAAGAGCCGCATCGCGCGCTCTCTCAATCTCGACACGTCCTACAAGTACTTCGAGCACCGTGACGGCGTGCTCTGGATCAAGTTGCCCGCGAACTTCGGGACCGCGGTGGCCAACGAGGTCACCGGACAGTTGCGTCCCAAGATCGCGGAGGCGGTGGACGCCGGCCTGGGCAAAGTCGTTTTCGACCTCGCCCTGCTCAAGACGGCGGATGTCACGCTCATCAAGCTCGGTCTGGAAGTGCTGCAATTCTGTCACGAAATGTCGCTTCGCAGCCGCATGGTGGGCTCGGGCACCGTGGCCCAGGAGTGCCGCAAGTTCGAGGAAACCAAGGACTGGGCGTTTGCGCCCACCTTCGAGGAAGCGGTGGCCGCTCTCAACGGGAAGGAAGCCGTTCCCGCCTAGTTCATGGAACGCTGTTGCCAAGGGCCCGCGCCGCCCCCCTGCGGCCGCTCAGGATGAAGCCCAACCTTTTACGCCAGGGAATCTTTGCGAGCCTGGTGATCGCGGCCACCACCGCGGTCGCCGGGCCTCGCGGCTATCTGCCCCAGGCTGGGCCGACACCCCTGAGGTACGCTTCCCTGACCAAGCCGGTCGCCGCCCCACTGCCACCGTTGCCCGAGCCCACGGTGCCCAAGGCTCCGGACGAGCCCACCTCCGGCGAACCTACTCCGCCCGCTCCGGCAGAGCCGGTCACTGTGCTCGAGGAACGGCAGATCCCCGCTCCTCAACCCGAACCGACCGCCGCCGTGGAGCCGGCATCGGAACCCGAACCGGAACCGGAATCAGAATCGTCTGCACCGGAGGTCCGGGTCACGCCGTCGCCAGCGGCGCTTTCGCCCCAGCAGCTCATCACCTACTTCACGGCCGATCCCAATCCCAAGCCGCGCCCCACCAGGCCGGCCGTCACCCCCACGGTCGTGGCTCCGGTCACGTTCGTGCCGCCGCCTCCGAGTCAGAAATCGGTGAGTCAGGCGACCTACACGCGCGGCCACTAATCCATGTTCTCGCTCCCCCCGACCTGCGTTCTTCCCTCCCCGGCCCGTCGCCTTTTCCAGGCGGGGTGGGGGTTGGTGGCGGTCTGGACCCTCTGGGCCTCTCCGGCGGCGCCGGCTTCCGAATCGGCCGCTCGTCCGGCCTCGGCGGTTCTGCCCACGGCGGCCCATGGCCCGGTGGTGGCGCCCTCCGGACACGGTGCTCCGGCCGCCGCGGTGCCTCAGGAATCCGAAGGAACGCTGCCCAGCGAAGTCGGAGCCGGCGATTCCCCGCGCATGGAGATCGAGCGCAAAGTGCGCGAGACCTGGGACGATGGGCCTTTGGAGGAGAGCGCGGAGATGTCGTCCTTTCGCAAGCAGCTCGAGGACGGCCGCCTGGATCGCCGACAAGGCCGTCCGGCGGATGCCGTGGCTCGGTTGGTGGCTCTCCTGCGTTCGGGGGCGCCCGAGGATCTAAAGCGGTCGGCCATGATGGAACTGGCGATCGCCATCCAGGATCAGGGGGATCTTTCCCGTGCCGCCCAGACGTATGCGCAGTACATCCAGCGGTTTCCGCGTCAGCCGGGCGTGATCGAGGCTTACCTGCGGCAGGGACTCGCCTATCGCCAGATGGGCGCCACCTCGATCGCGATCTCCAAGTTTTATGCCGTGATGACCAGTGCGTTGAGCCTGCGTCTCGACCAGATGGAGTATTACAAACGCCTGGTGCTCCAGGCCCAGGTGGAGATTGCGGAGACGTTCTATCTCGAGGGCCGATGGGCGGAGGCAGTGGATTTCCTGCAGCGCCTGCTCAAATCCAATGCGCCTCAGCTCGACGTCGAGGAGGTGCGATTCAAGCTCGTGCGCGCGCTGGCCGCGCAGGACAAGCGATCTGAAGTGGTCGGCCAGGCGCAGACGTTCATCGAGCGCCATCCGGATTCAGGCAACGTGCCCGAGGTGCGGTTCCTCCTCGCTTCGACACTGAAACAGCAGGGGCGCAACCAGGAGGCCCTGCAACAGGTGCTGCAGCTGCTGGAATCCCAGCGCTCCAGCGCGGATCGCGACCCGCGCGCCTGGAGCTACTGGCAGAAGCGCGCCGGGAACGAGATCGCCAACCAGCTGTACCGGGAAGGGGACTACTTCGGCACGCTACAGATCTACCAGCGCCTGCTGACTCTCGACGAAACGGCCGAATGGCAGCTGCCCGTGCTCTACCAGATCGGCCTCGCCCTCGAGCGATTGCAGCAGCCGAACAAGGCCTTCGACGCCTATGCCCAGTTGCTGCGTCGCGAGCCCGAGGTCGCTGGCTCCGATGGTCCGTCCCCCAGCTTGAAGACCGTCCTGGAGATGGCGCGCTGGCGTCAGAAGAATCTCAAGTGGGTCCAGACCGCTGCTGCCAGTGCCGCCGCCATCCGTCAGATTCCGGATCCCACGCAACCTGCCACCAACCATGTATCATCCTCGGGAAATCGCTGAGCACCTGCGCAGCACCCTCTCTCTCTATCGCAGCCTTCTGACGGTCGTGGAATCGGAGAGTGCCGAGCTTCGGCGTTCGGAACCCCCTGATCTCAAGGGAAATGCAGAGTCAAAAAAGGGCTTGCTTCCCCGCTTGGTTGAGTCGCTAGATCCGCTGGCAAAGTGCCGGTCGGCCTGGCAGGCCACGGGGCCGGCAGAACGCGCCCGGCATCCGGAGGTGGGCGACTTGGTGCGCCAAAACCAGGACTTACTCATGAAGATTCTGCTACTGGACCGCGAGAACGAGCAGGCCTTGCTGCGGCATGGCTTGGTTCCCGCCCGTGAGCTGCCCTCGGTGAACCGTCAGCGCCCGCATTTCGTCTCTGATCTTTATCGCCGGCAGGGCACCCGGTGACGCCCGACCTGACATGCCCATCGAGAAGATCATCGTCCTCGAGGACGACCTGATAGGTCGGAAGAATCTCGAGCAGCAACTGCGGCAGCGACGTTTCGACGTGGCCTCCGCCAGCACGCTGGCCGAAGCCCAGGAGTTGCTCGGGCGGGACACCTTTGACCTGATTTTCGTCGATATCCGGCTGCCCGATGGCGAGGGGACGGATCTGTTGCGTGAGCTGCAATCCCGTCCGCAACGCCCGCTCGCGGTCATGACGACCGCCTTCGGCTCGGTGGAGTCCGCGGTCGATTGCGTCAAGAACGGCGCCTTCGATTACCTGGTGAAGCCGTTCACGGCCGACCAGTTGGAGGTGACCCTCAAGCGCGCCGAGCAGCACACGCAACTCCTGCGCGTGAACCGGTTCCTCAGCCACGAACAGGACGACGACACCGGCTACGAGTTGCTGGGCAAGAGCCCGGCCATGGAGTCGCTCCGCCAGTTGATCCGCAAGGTCGCTCCCACCCAGGCGACGGTCCTCATCCAGGGCGAGAGCGGCACGGGCAAGGAACTCGTGGCCCGCGCGCTCTACCGGCAAAGCCCGCGCGCCAACGCTCCCTTCATCAAGATCAACTGCGCGGCGGTCCCCGAGAACCTCATCGAGAGTGAGTTCTTTGGGCACGAGAAAGGCGCGTTCACCGGAGCCATCAACAAGCGCGAAGGCCGTTTCGAGCTCGCCCACGGCGGCACGATCCTGCTCGACGAGGTCAGCGAAGTCCTGCCTCAGGTGCAGGCCAAGCTGTTGCGCGTGCTCCAGGAACGGGAACTTGAGCGCGTGGGCGGCAACCGGACGATCAAGGTGGATGTTCGCGTCATCGCGACCACCAACCGTCATCTGGAGCAAAGCGTGCAACGCAAGGAGTTCCGCCAGGACCTCTACTTCCGCCTGAATGTGGTGCCCATCCAGGTGCCGCCCCTGCGCGATCGGCGTTCCGACATCCCCGAGTTGGCCGAGCAGTTCATGGCGCGGTTCGCCCGCAAGCATGGCGTGCGCGTGAGCGGTATCTCGGAGAACTGCCACCGCGTCCTGCGCGCCCACGACTGGCCGGGTAATGTCCGCGAGCTCCAGAACGTCCTCGAACGCGCTGTCATTCTCTGTGGCGAATCCGGCCTCCTGGAGTCGGAGCATCTCGGATTTGCCCCCAACCTCGCGACCACTCCCGAGGCGGCGCTGATCGTCCCCCCCGCCGCGACGGGCACTGGAGTCCCCGGGGTTCCCGCCGCGTCCCCCGACTCGATCACCTCGCTGGCGGAGATGGAACGCCAGCAAATCTTCCGCGCCCTCGACCACACGGGCGGCAATCGCACCCACGCGGCCCGCCTGCTGGGCATCAGTATCCGGACGCTTCGGAATAAGCTCCACGAATACGGTCGGGACGGGAAGGACGAGTCGGCGGAGGATACCGCCGAGGAACTCGCCCAATAGCGGTCAGCCTGCCGCTGCCTTGGTTTCAGCACGGCGTGGGGCACTGCCTTCTTCGCGCTCCGCTCGCATCTCAGTTTCCCGGTACGGACTCCATCGCGGGGCTGGCTGTTTCTTCCTGGTGAAATCCCTTAGTCGAGGTTGGGTCGCGGCTGCCCGATCGTCCTTGCCTACCCGGTCAGCTTCACCGGTCAGAATTTTCCCAATGAGAAATAGGCGGGGTGGTAACTAGTTGATGGGGGGTTGGATGGGATCATGGCATGGGCATTGCTTCGGTGGTTGTCGCAGGAGGCTACCCGCCGTGATCGACGCCCTCTTCACTCAACCCAATTTCGTTGCCGCCAAGCAGATGCTGGACGTGGCGGCCCTTCGCCACGAGGCCATCGCCTCGAATCTCGGGAATCTCGAGACCCCGGGTTACAAGCGTCTGGATGTTTCGGCGGCGTTCGAATCCCAGCTGCAGCAGGCCATCGCCGCACGCGATACGGAGACGGTGTCCGGCTTTCGCCCGCAGTTGGAAGTGGACACCACCGCCGTGGCACGGCGTCGGGATGGCAACACGGTGGAGTTGGAGAGCGAGTTGATCCGGCTCCAGCGCAACAACCTCGAGTACGCCTCGGAAGCGCAGATGGTGACCGGTTCGCTGATGAAACTTCGGCAGGCCATCACCGGCCGCGTCGGCTAACACACAGCGTATGATCAATATTCTCTCCGGACTCGACAGCACAGCGGCGGCGCTGACCGCGGAGCGGACGCGCATGGACGTGGTCGCCCAGAACCTCGCCAATGCCCAGGTCACGCGCGGTGTCGACGGCAAGCCTTACCAGCGGCAGCAGGTGGTGTTCGAATCGATGCTCAACGCCGCGCAGGGCGGAACCGGCCTGCCGGGCGGCACGGCGCAGTCGGTGCGCGTCTCCCGCATCGAGGACGATCCGCGTGGGCCGAGAATGGTCTACAATCCGGGGCATCCCGACGCGGATCCGAACGGCATGCTGGCCGTTCCCAACGTGAACGTGCACGAGGAGATGGTCGACATGATGGCCGCTTCGCGGACGTTCGAAGCCAATCTCGCCGTGCTGAAGACCGCGCGCAGCATGGCCATGCAGACACTTTCCATCGGCAAACGCTGACCCCCTCGCCCTCACCGTTCCCGTTCCCCACCCCCCGAAACTATGGACCTCCTCTCGGCCATGCGCAGCGCAGCGGATCCGATGCTGCGGAACGCGATGTGGCAGGACGCGCGGGCGCAGGCCGAGTCCCCGCTGAAGACGGCGGGTGCCGCGGGCCTGACGGGAGCCCCGGGCCTCACGCCCGCCACACCCGGCACGGGCACGGGCACGGGAATCGGGGACACGAGTGGAGTCGGGGGCGGACTGAGCGGGGTGGGTGGCCTCCAGCGCGGGCGCTCTTTCGATTCCCTGCTGGGCGAGTTCGTCAGTGAAGTCAACGCCAAGCAGGTCGCGTCGTCCGACGCCACGCGCGCGCTGCTGGGAGGGGAAAAGATTCCGCTGCATCGCGTCATGATTGCCGCCGAGGAGGCGAGCGTTTCATTCCAGCTCATGGTGGAGGTTCGCAACAAGGTGCTCGAATCCTACCAGGAGCTGATGCGCATGCAGATTTAGTGGATGAGAAAGCCGTGACATGAACCAGGGTCTGTCTCAACTCGGTCGCCAGCTGGTCATCATCTGGAAACAGCTGGGGATCAACCAGCGCGTCAGCGTCGTGGTCGCCGGGTTGGCGATCCTCGGCGTGCTGGGTGGTATCGGAGTCTGGTCGTCGCGCAAGGACTACGGGCTGCTTTATGGACGGCTCGACGAGGCCGAGGCCGCTCGCGTGATCGCTGCGCTGGACGACCTGAAAGTGCCGTACGAGGCGCGCGGCGCCGGATCCGTCTACGTGCCCACCGACCGCGTCCACGCTCTCCGCATGCAACTGGCAGGGAAGGGGATTCCCCGGGGGGATGGGGTCGGGTTCGAGATCTTCGACAAGCCGAACTTCGGCGTTTCCGATTTTGTGCAGCGCGCCAATTACCTGCGCGCGCTGCAGGGCGAACTGTCCCGCACGATCGCCCAACTGGACCAGGTGGAAGCGGCACGGGTCATGGTGGTGCTGCCGGAGAACCGGCTCGTGCTCGCGCCGCGGCAGAAGCCGACCGCGTCCGTGTTCGTGCGCGTACGAGGCAACGCCGGGCTCCCTTCGTCCGCGGTCAACTCCATCCGGCTCCTCGTGGCCAACGCGGTCGAGGGACTCCCGGTCAACAGCGTCTCGGTGGTCGACAACCAGGGCAATGTGCTCTCCGACACCGAGGACGATACGGCTGCCGGTCTGAGCAACAATCAGCTCACCGCCCGTAAGAACCTCGAGCAGTACCTGGCACGCAAGGCCGAAGGCATGCTCGAAAAGGTCCTGGGCGCCGGTCAGGCCGTGGTGCGCGTCGCCGCGGAGATCAACTGGGACACCATCTCCCGCACCGAAGAACGTTTCGACCCCGATGGCCAGGTGATCCGCATCTCCACCATCGACGATGAGAATGTCGAGTCCACCACGCCCTCGACGGCCGCCAGCCCGGTGGGCGTCCAGACCAATTCCGGCACCGGCACCAACAACAACGCCGCCGCGTCCGGACCCACGGCTTCCGCCGGGATTTCACGAACCAAGAAGAAGACCTCGAACAACCAGTACGAGATCAACCGCACCCTGAGCAACATCATGCAGAGTTCGGGCGGCCTGAAGCGCGTGTCCGCGGCCGTGTTTGTTTCGCAGCGCGTCGACACCACGGGCACGGCGCCCAAGCCGGTGGTGCGCACCCCCGAGGAGTTGCAGAAGCTGCGCCGCATCGTGCAGAGCGCCCTCGGCATCGTCGAAAACAACCCCGACCGCACGGACGAGATCACGCTCGAGGAGATGCCCTTCAACGAACAGCCGGTCCTGGAGATCGCCCGGCAGCTCGATCAGCAGCAGACTCGCGAATACTGGACCTCGACCGCCCAGCGCTATGCCTTTCCCGCCCTCGGGCTGGTGGTTTTCCTCCTCTTCTGGCGAGCCCTGAAGCGAGCCAAGCCGGAGGACGTCACCCTGGGGATGCCCTATGAGCTCACCGCGGACGGCCGCCTCGTGCCTTCGCCCAACAGTCCCGGCAAGAACGGGAAGAATGGCGCGCCGGAAGAGCCCCAGGTGGTCACCGTGGAAGTCCTCAACCAACTCATCCGCGAGCAGCCCGGCAACATGACCCAGGCCGTGCGGACCTGGATGAGCCGCGGTTCCGCGGTGAAGTGAGCGCCGACAACGTGAATCAAGCGGACTCTGGACGAGCAACATGAGCCAGAACTCTGACACCCAGGTGGGCCCGCCCGACGTGGCAGCGATGACCAAGGTTCAGAAACTGGCCACGCTGCTGATCATGCTCGGCCCCGAGACAGCCTCCCATCTCCTGAAGCAGTTCGACGAGAGTGAACTGGAAACGGTCACCACCGAGATGGCCAAGATTCCATACGTCACGCAGCAGATGCGCGGGGCGGTGCTCAAGGAGTTCACCGAGGTGGCGGTGCTGGCCGGTAGCTGCACGCTGGGCGGGCTCGACTACACCAAGTCGACGCTCGAAAAGTCATTCGGACAGTTCCGAGCCTCGAACATCATTGCCCGCGTCTCGCCGGTGAAGACGACGCCCAACGCCATGGCGCAGATCCTGGAGATGGACGCGCGTCAGGTGTTCAACCTGCTCAAGCACGAGCAGCCGCAGACCATCGCCCTGGTCACCAGTTATCTGCATTCGGACAAGAGCTCGGAACTGCTCATGCTCCTGCGCAACGAGGTGCGCGACCAGGTGGTTGAACGGATCGCCACCATGGCTGCCACGCCCATCGAGGTCGTGGAGCGGGTGGTGGAGATGCTCAATCAGAAGCTGGCCGGCCGGCAGCCGCGCGCGCTCAACCAGACCGGCGGCGTCAAGAACGCCGCCGAACTCCTCAACTCGATGGAGAAGGAAACCAGCAAGGCCCTGCTCGTTTCGCTGGAGGAGCGCAACCCGGAGCTCGGGGCGGCGATCCGGCAGAAGATGTTCACCTTCGAGGATCTCGCCCACCTCGATACCGCCGCCCTGCAGAAGGTGCTGCGCGAAGTCGAAATGCGCGACCTCGCCATGGCGCTCAAGACCGCCAGCGAGAAGGTCAAGAAGGCCCTCCTGTCCTGCATCTCCAAACGCGCCGCGGAAACGGTCAACGAAGAGCTTGGCTTCATGGGGCCGCTGCGCCTGCGCGACATCGAGGCCGCCCAGGGGCGCATCATCGAGGCCGTGCGCCGTCTGGAGGCGGAAGGCGAGGTCGATCTCAGCAGCACGGGAGGAGGCGGCGATGAAGTCGTCTCCTGAACCCATCCGTTTCAGCCAACCGTTGCGCGACGTGCGGCCCGGCCGCTGCGCCGCCCCCTCGCGCGACTGGGAGGGCGAGGTGCGCTCGGCCTTCGAGCGTGGCCGGCAGGAAGGCGAACGCATGCTCGCCGAGCAGCTCCTCCAGCAGCGAAACGAGACGCGTCAGGTCTTCGAAGGCGTGATCGCCTCGCTCCAGAAATCCATCCATCAGGTCACGCACGATTCCGAGCAGCAGCTCGTCGCGCTCGCGCTCGAAATCGCCCGCAAACTCATCGGCGACATCCCCATCTCCACGGAGATGGTCGAGGCGTCGGTTCGGGAAGCCATCAGCCAGGTCGAGGACGCCACCGAGCTCCATGTGCGGCTGCACCCGGTGGACCTGGAACTGCTGCACAAGTCCGATTCCAGCCTGCTCAAAGCACCGACGGATGGCACGACGGTCCGTTTCCACAGTTCCTCGGAAGTCTCGCGTGGCGGGTGCCTCGTGCAGACCCGTTTTGGCGTACTAGATGCCCGCCGGGAAACGCGCTTCGACCTGCTGAAGAACTCCGTGCTCGCATGAAACCCGCCCTCCCGAGCGAAACCACGTCCGGCCCGGCGAACCGCTTGGAGTCCGTGCTCCAACGGGTGCGCGACACCAGCGTGGTGCGGAGTCACGGGCGCGTGGTCCAATCCATCGGCCTGGTGGTGGAGTCCGAGGGCCCGCTCGCCGCCGTGGGCGAGGTGTGTCGCATCGAATCTGCGCGGCACGACGGCCATACCCTCGCGGAAGTGGTGGGGTTCCGGAACAACCATGTGCTCCTCATGCCGCTCGGCGAGACGCATGGCATCCATCCCGGCAGCGAGGTCGTCGCCTTGGGGGCACCGCTACGGGTTCCGGTGGGCGATGAACTGAAGGGTCGGGTCATCGATGGCCTGGGCCAGCCGCTGGACGACCTGGGCCCGATCCGGGCCGCGCGGAGCGCCCCCCTGAATCTCCTGCCGCCGCATCCGCTGCGGCGCCAGCGCATCGGCCAGGTGTTCCGGACCGGCGTGAAGGCGATCGACACCTTCACTCCCTGCGGGCGCGGTCAGCGCATGGGCATCTTCGCCGGCAGCGGCGTGGGCAAGTCGACCCTGCTGGGCATGATCGCCAGCGAGGCGGAGGCCGACGTGAATGTGATCGCGCTGATCGGGGAACGCGGTCGCGAGGTGCGCGAGTTCCTCGAAAAGGATCTGACTCCGGCCGGACGCCAGAAGTCGGTGGTCGTGGTCGCCACCTCCAACGCACCCGCCATTACGCGGCTCAAGGGGGCGTTCATCGCCATGGCCATCGCCGAGCATTTCCGCGACGCCGGACAGAATGTGCTGCTGATGATGGACTCGGTGACGCGCTTCGCCATGGCTCAGCGCGAAATCGGACTCGCGGTCGGGGAACCGCCCGCCACCCGCGGCTACACGCCGTCGGTGTTCTCGCTCCTGCCGCAGCTGCTCGAGCGCGCCGGCACTGGCGAGCGCGGCTCCATGACCGGTCTGTTCACGGTGCTCGTGGAGCAGGACGACATGAATGATCCGATCGCGGATGCTGTGCGCTCGATCCTCGACGGGCATGTGGTGTTGTCCCGCGAACTGGCCACGCAAAATCATTACCCCGCCATCGAAGTCCTGGAGAGCGTCAGTCGTCTGGTGCGCGACCTGACTTCCGTCGATCAGCAGAAGGTGGCCGGACGCGCCCGCGAATCGCTGGCGGTGTACCGACGCAACCAGGACCTCATCAACATCGGGGCCTATCCCGCGGGCAGCAATGCGGACATCGATCTCGCCATCCGCCTGAACGAACCGCTCAAAGCCTTTCTCCGCCAGCGTGTGGATGAAGGGTTCACCACGGCCGACAGCTGGAAGCTGCTGGCCCGGGCGCTCGACACCGCCGCAGCCACTCCGCCTGCCGCTCCACCGAAACCCAGGTTGTAACGCATGAAACGCTTCCGATTCAGCCTCCACGCGCTGCTGGCCATTCGTAAACGCCAGGAGACCGAGGCCCAGGAACGATACGCCGCCGTGCTCGCGCGCCAACGCCAGGCCGCCAACCAGGTGGCCCTCGCCGATTCCGATCTTGGCCAGGCCGCGGGCGCCCTGCGCAGCAGCATGGGACGCGGCATGGTCGCCGCCGAGTTCGCCCAGCGCGGCGATCATCTCCGCGCGCTGGAACTCCGCCGCGCTCAGGCGGCCGTGGCCCTCGCCCGGGTCGAACACGAAGTTCCGCCCGCTCTTGACTCCATGCTTCTCGCGCGCCGGCAGCGTGAGGTGGTGGAAAAATTCGAGTCGCGCCAGCGCGACCGTCATGAACGCGAATTCCTTCGGCGCGAAGAGAAGGAGAACGACGAACTCGCTCTGCGCCGCTTCGCGCCCGCCGTCTTCACCACCGGCCACCGCTGATTTCCCATGGTCCGAAAGCTCCAATCTCCGCTGGTCGCCGTGCTCCTTGGGCTTCTGCTTTACGCCGGCGTCACGGCGGCACTCTGGCCTGCCATTGAGGTGCCCAAACCCAACAAGCCCGCCAATCCCAAGGCCATCGCCATCAAACCTCCGCCGCCCAAAAAGGGGCCGTCCTGGGATTATGTGAACCCAGAGGTCGACCAACTCGTGGACGAGCTGAAGAAGGAACGCCAGGCCCTCGCGGATCGCGCGCGGCAACTCGATGAGCTCGCCGCCCGGCTACAGTCCGAGCGCACCGAGCTCAATGTGGTCACCCAGCAGGTCGCCCAGCTGCAGAAGGAGTTCGACAACACCATCATCCGGGTCACGGAGGAGGAAACCACCAACCTCAAGCGCCTGGCCAAGGTCTACACGTCGATGTCCCCCGAAGGCGCAGCGGTGATTCTCAAGCAACTGGAGGAAACCACCATCGTGAAGATCCTCACCTTCATGAAGGACGGCGAAACCGCGCCCATCCTCGAAACCATCGCCAAACTCGGGGACGAGGAGGCCAAAATGGCCGCCAGCATCTCCGAGCGTCTCCGCCTCGCCATCGTTCCGAAACCCGCCGCCAAACCCAAAACATGACCTCCCTTCCGTTCGTCGCCGCCGATCTCTCCGTTCCGGCCGGCGTGGCCAGCCTCACGCTGGAGGGAAGCGTCGGCCTCCTCGCTGCCGATCTCAACGCCCGCCCCGAGGCGGTGCCCTTCGGGGTTTTCATCGACCAGGCGCTCGGCAACAGCACCTCCACTTCGGGTGCTCACGGTGATGCCTCGGAACCGCAGATCCAGGCCTTCGCGTATGCCGATTCCTCCGGGGCAGGGGATGTCACCCCCGACCATGCCTCCGACCCGGACCAGATCGCCGACACTCTCCCGTCCACGGAGGAGCGAGCCAGCGGACGCGCCCAGGTCACGGCTTCCTCTTCCGAAGTCAGCAGCGGCCACTCGACTACGAGCTCCACCCTCGATACGAGCACCGACACCAACACTGACACGGATACCGAGGCCGTTGCTGAGACCGACACCGACGCGGCTACCGAGGCCGTCGCTGACACCAAGTCGGATCGCGTGGTGGGACATGGCCCGCGGTCGACCGCCAAGGTCAGCCGTGCTGCCCTCCTGACTTCGACCGCCCCGGCACTCTCCAACAGCGGTGGCGCCGGAGCGGCGATGCTCCCGAGCGCCGAGCCCTCCCCCCAAACGGACTCCACACGTCCCGACCCGCAATCCGCTTCCGCAGCTCGATCGGCTCCCGACCTGGGGGAATTGCCCGCGACGACTCTGGCGCCCTCCGACCCCGTCGCCGCGACGCTGCCCCTGCCGTTGCCGCTACCCCTCCTTTCGTCCACGAAACCTGACCCAAACGCCTCCGAAGCCGGGGCCCAAGCGGTTTCTTCTGCCCTTCCGGTTCCCGCCTCGGTCGCCGCACATATCTCGTCGCAAAAGGCGGACGCCTCCCCTCGGCCCTCAATTTCACAGGCCTCCACGGGGGCGTTTGAGCACGGACAACTTCCCATCGCAGCCAAACCAGCCCAAGGCGGGGTGGTGGTCGCGACGCCCAGCCCGACTCCGCTTCCCGCGGTTTCCGTCCCGGCGGCCTCCGCACCCTCCTCGACGGCATCCGTCAGTTCCCAGCCGGCCGGATCGCGGGACGAGGACGACCTGCTTCCGGAGGGGTCACGCGAAGCGACCTCAGGGGAACCCCTGATTGCTCTGTCCCCCGCGCGAGGGATCATCCCCAGTGACCAGGTCCTGGAGGCCCCGACCCGAGCGACCCTCCCCGGCCAGTCGGCCAGGCTGAATCCTACGAGGATCGAGACACCTCCCTCTTCCGTGGTGCAGGTCGATGGTGAGGTGATCGCGCCCGTCGATCAAATCGACCTCCCGGCTAGCCCAACTCCCGAGCCAGGGCCCCAAACCGACGCTCGGCTGGAGGACCCCGTCGGGTCGCCTTCGGCAGCGCCGCGTCCGGCACGCCAAGCCATTCCGGGTTCCCGCATCCTGTCGAAGAGCAGTAGGGAAGTACTGATGCAGGACAGTTCCCGCCCCGCACTGGCGGCATGGGAATCCGGCTTGCTGGCGGCCCGGAGCGAGCTCGCTTCCGATAGCCGGGTAGCGTCGGCTCTGAACACCGCGACCCAGTTCGCCCGGAGTGAGCTTCCCGCCGATCAGAGTGGGCCGCCCACGAAGCCGCTCGGAGTCCCGACGCCCGCGTCCGCTCGGTCCGCGGCGGCGCCAAGAGCAACAGACCCCCTGCTCATGAGCCTGGCCGCCGACGGCCAGAGCGAATCGAGCGAGGCTCCGATTGCGCCCGCCCGGGGCACTGATGCCGCCACTCTCGTGGGATCGCCTCGCCGCTTCGCCGAGGCCACCGAACTGGATCAGGCCGAGGACGATTCGGCCAGGGAGGCCGTTGCCCCCGCGATCGGACGCGGTGAATCCCCTTCCAGCCCCAAGGCTGCCTGGCCCTCGGCGAACTTGTCGCGGCAGGAACGGGACGCGCAGGCGACGAGTCGCGTGCCGGAGGATGGGGGAACGCCATGGCGCGCGTTCGCTGCCGCGGTCACGCAACCGGGAGAATTGGGGATCGAAGGACCCGGGAGTGAGGTGCTGGCATCTGCCCCCCGCGAACTCGCGACGCCCGCGGTCTCCAAGCCGGACGTTGAGGCCACCTCGGGAAAAGCGGCTGCCGCCCCGTTCGTTCGCGTCGAGGAGCCGGCTCGGGCTTTGCCACCTGGAACGCCGCCGCCAACTCTGAACGAGACGTGGACCGTGGGCGCGGGGACCGAGACCCAGGCGGTCGTTTCCGATCTCGCCCCAACCCCGGAGATCCCGGAGGCCCGTCAGGAGGTTCCGAAGCAGGTTCCGGCCCCTTCGACATCCCCTACGCCAGCTCCGCAGGCGCGCGCTCCGGTAGTTGAGGTTCTTAAGGACCCGGTGCGAGGAACCTTGATTCCCCAGGTTGGAGATGCGGACGGCTATTGGGTGGGGCAAATGCGGGGTGGCACGCCCATTGCTGAGGTAGGGGAAGCGATGCGCAACAGCCGCAAAACGACCAAACCTGCCGAGGTGGAGGCGAACTTCTTGCCGGCTGGCAGGAAGAGTCCGTCCGCGCGAGAGGTTGGGGCAGGGGTGGCGTTGGCTTCCGTCGCCAGAGGAACCGCCGCTGGCCAGTCGGACCCGGATCGGTTGGCGGACCTCTTGCTTGAGGACCTGATGAGCTCTCCCTACCGGGTGTCCCGGTGGGAGGAAATCCCGGGTTTGGACCGTACCGCGGGGGCAGTACCGCTCAGCCCGGCGGAACGTGTGGGGCGACTGGAGAGTTTGCTCAGTCGCGAAGTCACGGCCATCCGGCAGCTCGGGGCGCATACGCTCTCCGTGCTGTTGCGTCCGGACGCCGATACCGCGCTGGTGGTGCAGCTCAAGCAGACGGATGGCGTCGTGGAAGCGGCGGTGAAGTGCGATCGCGGCGATCTTCGGGACCTGCAGGCGCATTGGCCGATGCTTCGGGAAGCGCTGGCGGAGCAGAACATCCGCTTGCTCCCCTTGCAGGCGCCGAGCCAGGAGTCGAGCGCAGGAAACGGCGCGCGGGCGCAGTTCTCCGACGACCGTCAGGCGCGGCAAAGTGGATCCGAACTGGAAGGGCGCCGCTCGGGTCAGGAGCAGGGGCAGGAATCGCGCCAGCGTTCGCAGGGCGGGAGCGAGTCTGGTGTGCGGCCGCTGGTGGCCCAGGTCCCGGGTCAGGCTTCCCCTCGGGCCCGGGGCGTGCGTCGGGATGGTTGGGAGTTCTGGGCGTAAGACAACCCTCCACCTCAAAACCCTTTTATCATGAGCAGCGTAGATGGCATCAGCACCACGACGTCGGAAAGCGCGACCAATTATCTGGATCGCATCCCCAAGCAGACCCTGGGGCAGGATGATTTCCTGCAGCTGCTGGTCACGCAGTTGACGCAGCAGGATCCGATGTCGCCGAAGAGCGACTCCGAGTTCATCTCTCAGATGGCCTCGTTCAGTTCCCTGGAGCAGACCAAGTTGATGCTGACCGACATCTCGGCGATGCGCGTGGACCAGGAGCTGCTGCAGGCGAATTCACTTTTAGGACGCATGGTAACCCTCCGAGCGGGAAGCAAGGAGGAGACCACCGGGCTGGTCAGCGCCGTGCATGTGGAGGCAGGGACGCCCAAAGTGGAGGTCGACGGTGTTCGATATGACCTGAAGGACATATCGGTCATCGTGCCGACCCTCGTGAGTGAACCCGAAACGACAGACTGAAACCTATGTTGCGTTCCCTAACCTCAGCCATCAGCGGCCTGCAGAATTTCCAAGGCCGCATGGACGTCATCGGCAATAACATTGCCAACGTCAATACCACCGGCTTCAAGGCCGGCCGCGTCGACTTCGCTGACTCGTTCAGCCAGACGCTGCGGAGTTCCAATCCCGGCGACGGCGATGTCACCGGCACCTCGGCCATGCAGATCGGGTCCGGTGTCACCACCGGCGCGATCCGTAATCTCTACACCCAGGGCGCGGTCGCACGCACCGGAGTGAAGACGGACCTCGCTGTCTCCGGCGAAGGTTACTTCGTCGTGCGCGATCCAGTGAGTGGGACGCCCATGGTCACTCGCGCGGGCGACTTCCGCGTCGATGACGACGGATACATCGTCAATAATAGCGGACTGCGCCTCCAGGGTTACTCGGATGCCGCTCTGGGCGTCGTAGGGGACATCAAGATTGATCTCGAAGGCAAGCCGGCCGGGGTCGCCGACACGGTGACCATGTCGGATTGGGCCATCGACCGCGAAGGCAAGATCAACGTGAGTCTCTCGGACGGCTCTCAGTTCGTGCGCGGGCAGATTCTCCTCCAGAAATTCAGTGACCCTCAGGGCCTGGTGAAGGAGGGGAACAACCTGTATTCCGGCATCTCGGCGGCCGGACCACTGGGTGGTGCCGATTCCCCCACGCCGGGCAGGCCCACCCTCGCGGGCCTGGGTTCCATTCAATCGGGATCGTTGGAGCTTTCGAACGTCGACCTCGCCAACGAGTTCTCGAGCATGATCACCGCGCAACGCGCCTTCCAGGCCACCGCGCGCATCATCTCGACCAGCGACGAAATGCTCCAGGAACTGGTGAACCTCAAACGCTGATTAGACAACCATGTCGGACAAGAACGCAGATACCGCCACGGCCGAGGCGCCCAAGGCGGAAGGGGCGGCACCCGCAGGTGCCAAGGGTGGATCGGGTGGCGGCGCCGCAGCCTGGCTGCCGCTCATCGTGACTCTCGTGGCCATGCCCGCCCTCGCGTTCGCGGCCACCAAGTTCATGATCATCCCTCAGATCCAGAAGGCCGTCGCCGCTGCCAGCGGGGCCCATGGAGACGAGGCGTCCGGCACGGAACACGCCGCGGGAGGAGGGGAGGAAAAGGGAGGCGCGGCGGCGGCGGGCGGACATGGTGCCCCCGCGGCGGCAGCAGGCGGACACGGAGCCGCCGGTGACGCCAAGGAGAAGCCGCATTACGTGCTCAACAAACTGATCGTCAACGTGGCCGGTACCATGGGGACCCGACTGCTCATGAGCAGTTTCACCCTCGTGGGGGCCAAGGCCGATTTCAAAGCCAAGGCCGAGGAACACGTCGACCAGCTCAAGGATCTCGCCGGCGCGGTGCTCGCCAACAAGACCATCGCCGAGATCGAAAAACCCGGCTTTCGCAATCAGATCCGGGCCGAACTCATCACGGTTTTCAACGAGGCTCTGGGAGATGGCGTCGTTAAAGAGGTGTTTCTCACCGAGTTCGCCATCCAGTAGCCCTGTCCTATGGACGACTCACTCGGCGCCGCCACTCCCGAACAGGTTCTCTCGCAATTCGAGGTCGAGAACCTGCTCGCGCAGATCGCTGAGGAAGAGAATAGCATTCTCGTCCACACGATCGACAACCGGAAGGAGCGGCGGCCCAAGGACAGTGTCCAACCCTACGACTTCCGCCATCCGGCCTTCCTTTCCGCCAGTGAGTTGCGCCGCCTGCGCCTGAGACACGAGGACTTCATCCGCGCCCTCGCGGCACGGCTGTCCCTCTATCTGCGCATGGAGTTCACGGTGCAGATGTCCCAGCTCCAGACCATTCTCTACCGAAAGTTTGTCGAAAGCCTTCCCAACCCCACTCACATCAGTCTGTTCAAGGCCGACCCGCTCCCCGGCGTCTGCCTCTTGGAGGTCCATCCGCGGCTGGCCCTGACCATCATTGATCGCCTCCTGGGCGGTCCGGCCCACTCGGTGAATGCCGAACACGACCTCTCCGAGATTGAACTCGCGCTGATGGAGCAGGTGGTGAATGTGGTTCTCTCCGAATGGTGCGGGCACTGGCACGGGGTGAGAGAGTTGCGGCCAAGCCTGCTCGGTCACGAGACCAACGGACGGTTCCTCCAGACCTCCACCCATGACGCGGTGATGCTGATCCTGTGCATGGAGGCGCGCCTGGGCGATTGCATGGAGCGCATGCAGATCGCCTTCCCGTACTACACCCTCGAGCCGCTCATCCTCACTCTCGCCCAACAGAACGAGGCGTCGATGGGCCCCGCGCCCACCTCCACCAACAGCCGGGGTAAGTGGATTCCGCAGTTCGATGACATCCAGGTGCCGGTGACCGCCGCCTGGCCCGACCTCGAACTCGCCGCCCGCGATGTCGCCGCGCTCAAGGTCGGGGATCTCCTCGAAATCTCCCCTTCTTTCGTGGACCAGGTGAATCTCCGCCTCGCTGACGTCTCGCGTTTCCGCGGGCGCCTCGGCACCAACGGCAACAAATGGGCCGTGCAAATCACGGACGTCCTCAAAAAGTAGTCCCCCACCCCCTTTTCCCATGGATGTCTCCGCTTCCATCCCCGCCAACATCGAAGTCCTGATGGACGTCCCCGTGAAGCTCACGGTGGAACTCGGTTCCTGCCTCATGCCCATGCGTGATGTGCTCCAGTTGACCGCAGGCGCTGTGGTGCAGCTCGACAAGGTGGCCGACACTCCCGTCGACCTGTTCATCAATCAGAAGCGTATTGCCCGCGGGGAAGTGGTGGTGGTCGAAGATCGGTTTGGCATCAAGATCACGGAGATCTTCGGCAGCGTGGCCCCGCCCGAGCCCAAGTAATCCGCCTCCTTCCCTCCCAGCCCTGCCTCCTCCGCCGGGTTCGCACTTAGCCCAGCGGTGGGGGTGTCTCCCTTATGCCCAGGGTCTTCCGGCGGATTCTGCCGGACCGCACCACAGACTCGGCAACTTCTGCCCTTCCGAACGCTTGAAGTCTGGTTAAGTCATTGATTTTAGGTGGGATCCGATTCCGGCACAGGTGCTGCTTCGTGAAGGGTTGTGGTGACTTGTCATCCAAGGATGGAGATCCCGGGGACACCCGGTCTTGCGCCAGGAAGGTGGCGCGGGCTGGGGGTGTTGCCTGGAGTTATCGCGGCTGTGGTGCTCACCGGCATGGCCGCCACCGCGGCCGAAACCAACACCGTCGCCTTCGCCGGCACGGAACCCCTGACGGGGGTCGGTTCGTCGGTGATCCGCGTGCTGAGCGCCTTGGGCATTACTCTCGGGCTCTTCTTCGCTGGCATCTGGCTCTTCCGGAACTGGCAGCGGTTGGTGGCTCGGCCCGGGCGGGCTCCTGCGCTCCAGATCCTCGAATGCCGCGCCCTCGGCGGTCGGCAATCTCTCTGGGTGGTTTCCTACCAGGGCCAGCGCATGCTGCTCGGGTCGTCTTCCGCCGGGATCTCGCTCCTGGCCCATCTGCCTGCCTCGGAGGAAGTGCGTCCGCCCGAACCCGTGCCGGCCGCGCTCGATTTCGCCTCCGCGTTTCAGCAAATCCTGGGTCGCAAGCCATGAACACGCCTTCGACCTCACGTCGGGGCGGCCCGACCCTGGACCCTGGTTGGCGGCGCGGGCGGATCTGGCTGCTGTTGGGCCTGATGCTTGCCCTGGGCTGGGGTGCGATGGCGCAGACCGCCGGGACCACGGCGTCCACCACCACCAGTGCGCCGTTCAGCCTCAACGTGGGGCTGCAAGGACTCTCCAAGCCGGGGGATGTCGACACCGCCATCAAGGTCCTTTTCACCCTCACGCTGCTCACGCTGGCGCCGTCGATCATCCTCCTGATGACGTGCTTCACGCGCATCGTGATCGTCCTGTCGTTCGTGCGGAACGCGCTGTCCCTGCAGTCGGCTCCCGCCAACCAGATCATCATCGGGCTTTCGCTCTTCCTGACCTTTTTCATCATGGCCCCCGTCTGGGACCGCATCGAGGTGGAGGCTCTGGCCCCGTATCGCGAGGGGCAGATTGAGGGTGTGGAAGCGCTCGGCCGTGCCGCCGTGCCGGTGCGTTCCTTCATGCTCAAGCAGGCGCGCCCCAAGGATATCGAGCTCTTCGTCGGCCTGGCCAACCTGGGCCCGACCTCACCCGACTCCCTCCCACTCAAGGTGGTGGTGCCGGGGTTCATCATGAGCGAGCTGCGCACCGCCTTTCAAATGGGCTTCCTGCTGTTCGTGCCGTTCATCCTGATCGACCTGGTGGTGGCCACCGTGCTCATGAGCATGGGCATGATGATGATGCCGCCGATGACGATTTCGCTGCCGCTGAAGATCCTGCTCTTCGTCCTCGTGGACGGCTGGAACCTGGTCGTGAAGTCCGTGGTGTTGAGCTTTGGCGGCTAGGCACCAGGTCCGGTGTGAACCGAGATCCCCATCCCGCAATCCTCTCCCCTCCTGATGAACCCCGAATTCGCCACCGAGCTGATCCGATCGCTCATGTACCACGCGGTGACGCTGGCGTCGCCGGTGCTGCTGACCGCCATGACCATCGGCCTGGGCGTCAGCCTGTTTCAGGCCGTGTCGTCGATCAGCGAGCAGACGCTGTCGTTTGTACCCAAGGCCCTGGGGATCGTGAGCGTGCTGGTGATCCTGCTGCCCTGGATGTTGCGCACCGTGATCGAGTTCACCGTGGCGATCATCGAGCGCATTCCCCAGATGGCGCACTAATCCTAGGCCGCTTCCCCCGATGGCTTCTCCGCCATGATCACCCTCGAACTCCTCGCCACCTGGACCGTGATCTTCCTGCGCGCGAGCGGGCTGCTGGCGCTGTTTCCCGTCTTCTCCTCCCCCGGCATCCCCACCCGCGTTCGCATTTCGCTGGGCGTCCTGCTCGCCTTCCTGCTTTGCCCCCTGATCCCACCGGTGAACTGGGACGGACTCAGCCTCTGGGAGGTCATTGGTCGCATGACGATGGAAGTGGGAATCGGACTGATGTTCGGCTTTGTGACCAAGCTGATGTTCTTCGCCCTGGAGTTCGCGGGGCTGCTGATCAGCACCGAGATCGGCCTGAACATCCAGGCCATGTTCAATCCGGTGGGGAACCCGCAGTCGCCGGTGCCCGCGGCGATCCTCACCTATCTGGGCTCGGTGATCTGGCTGAGCCTGGACCTGCATCACTGGCTGCTGGTGGCGTTCCGCGAATCGTACCACGTCCTGCCCGTGGGTTCGGCCCAGCTGCAGGAGCCCATGGTGCGTGAGGTGCTTTCCTGGATTGGCGTGCTGTTCGTCACTGGACTCCAGATGGCGGCGCCGGTGATGGCGGTGTGCTTCCTGATTTCGTTGGTGTTCTCCGTGCTGGGTCGCGCGGTGTCCCAGATGAATGTGTTCACCGAGAGTTTCTCGGTGCGCCTGATGGTGGGTCTCGGCTTTTTCGGCGCAGGCATTCAGCTGCTGGGGCAGCAGATCGTGAACTTCCTGCATCGGATCCCGGACGACCTGATCCGCATCGCGCGGCTGCTGTCCACGCACGCCTGACGAGAGAACGACCCTCCGACCTGCCATGCCATGAGCGAGGATACGGGCGAGAAAACGGAGCAACCGACAGCGAAAAGGCTGGAGGAAGCCTGGAGTCGCGGACAGTTCGCGCGCAGCGCCGAGATCCAGACTGTCGTGGTGCTGGGGGCCGGGTTCATGGCGCTCATGGTCACGGGCGGCGACGCCTGGCGGATGCTGGGCAACACCCTCATCGGCACGCTGGGTCACCTGCATGAAATCCCGTTGTCCTTGAACAGCATGCAGCGCACCGCCGCGGAAGGCGCCGCGGCCGTCGCGTGGTGTGTCGGGCCCATTGTGGGATCCATCGCCCTAGCGGCCCTGTTGGTCGGGGGCATGCAGAGTCGGTTTCGCACCGCCACCGAGGCGCTGCGCATCGACTGGGAGCGCGTGAATCCGATGGGCGGCTTCCAACGCATCTTCTCCACCGGCTCGTCCGTCGCGCTGGCCATCGGGCTCGCCAAGCTGGTTGTCATCGGGACCCTGACCTGGAATGTGATCCGTGGGGTGATGGACGATCCGATCTTCACCAGTGCCGTGGACCTCGTGCGCATCGGCGAGTTCATGACCGGGTCGGCGCGCAGCATCGTGCTGCGGGTGCTGTTCTCCCTCGGCGTGATCGCGGTCATCGACTACGGCTACCAGTTTTACAAGACGCAGCAGGATTTGATGATGACCAAGGAGGAGCTGAAGGAGGAGGTGAAGCACTCCGAGGGCAATCCGCAGATGAAGGGCCGCATGCGCCGGCGCGCGCAGGCGCTTTCCAAGCGCAAGATGCTCCAGGACGTGGCCACGGCGGACGTGGTGGTAACCAACCCCACCCACCTGGCAGTGGCCCTGCGTTACGATCGCAAGACCATGCGTGCACCGAAGATCGTGGCCAAGGGCTCGCGACTGAACGCGCTGCGCATCCGCGAGATCGCGACGCAGAACCAGGTCCCGATTCTCGAGAACAAGCCGCTGGCACGAATGATGTTCAAGCATGGGCGCGTGGGCGCGGAGATCCCCGCCAACCTATATGCCGCGGTGGCCGAGGTGCTGGCCTGGGTCTACCGCGTGAACGCCTACCGCTATTACCGGGAGCAACATGGCACTGTCTAAACCCAAGGCGACGGCGGCGCAGAAGTCGGCCATCGGCCGTCTGTTCGGGAACGGGGATCTGATCCTGACTTTCGCGATTTTCGGCACCTTGATGCTGATGATCGTGCCGGTGGCGCCGGCGTTGCTCGACGTCTTCATCGCCATCAGCATCGCCATGTCGCTGCTGATCCTGCTGGTCATCCTGTATGTGAAGGAACCGGCGGACTTCACCGGTTTCCCCACGCTGCTGCTGTTCATCACGCTCTACCGGTTGGCACTGAACATCGCCTCCACCCGGTTGATCCTCATCGACGGCAACGCCGGGCACATCATCCAGGCTTTCGGACAGTTCGTGGTGCGAGGGAACTACGTGGTGGGGTTCGTCGTCTTCGCCATCCTGGTGATCATCAACTTCATCGTCATCACCAAGGGCGCCGGCCGCATCGCCGAGGTGGCCGCGCGGTTCACCCTCGACGCCATGCCGGGCAAGCAGATGGCGATCGATGCCGAACTCAACGCCGGCATCATCAACGAAGCCGACGCCCGCGCCCGACGCAAGCGGGTGGAGCAGGAGGCGGATTTTTACGGGGCCATGGACGGTGCCTCCAAGTTCGTGCGGGGCGACGCCATTGCCGCCATCCTCATCACCATCATCAACATCGTGGGCGGCTTCGCGATCGGCATCATGCAGAAGAACATGCAGGTGCAGGATGCGCTGCAGCAGTTCACGCTGCTCTCCATCGGTGACGGTCTCGTCTCGCAGATTCCCGCCCTGATCACCTCCACCGCGGCCGGTATCCTGGTCACGCGCGCCGCCGCCAAGGACGACCTGGGCCGCGAACTCAGCAAACAGCTGCTGTTCTTCCCGCGCGCCATGTACGTGCTGGCTGCGATGCTGGGCATGTTCGCCCTCGTGCCCGGCCTGCCTTCCTTGATCTTTCTCGGTCTGGCCGGGATCTCCTTCTTCCTGGGTCGCAGTCTCAAGGAGCACGCCGCCCAATTGTCGCCCAGCATGGAGCCGGGCATGGCCAGCTCCTCCGCCGGCGCCGCGTCGGGTCAGTCCCCGGCTGGCGCCCAGGCCGGCGCCGCCGGCACGGCCAAACCCGCCGCCAGCGGTCCGGACAAACTCGAGAACCTCCTCTCGCTCGACGCCCTGCAGATCGAACTCGGCTACGGCCTGGTCAGCCTGGCGGATGCGCGGCGCGGCGGCGACCTCCTCGAGCGGGTGACTGGCGTCCGGAAGACCTTCGCTTCCGAGATGGGAATTATCGTCCCGCCCATCCGGTTGCGCGACAATCTGCAGCTCGGCGCCAACGAGTACCGCTTCCTGCTCAAAGGCAACCCGCTGGTGCAGGGCGAGATCATGCCGGGCCACTGGCTGGCCATGAACGCCACGCAGAGCAAGGTGGTGCTCAAGGGAGTGCCGACCGTCGAGCCGGTGTTCAAGCTGCCTGCCACCTGGATCACCGAGGTCGAACGCCGCAATGCCGAGACCGCCGGTTACACCGTGGTCGATGCCGCCTCGGTCCTCGTCACGCATCTCAGCGAGACCGTCAAACGCAACGCGCACGAGATCCTCTCACGCCAGGATGTCCAGAACCTCGTGGACAACCTGAAGCAGACGCATCCGGCGGTGGTGAGCGAACTCATTCCGGGCATGCTCAACCTCGGCCAGGTCCAGCGCATCCTCCAGAACCTGCTGGCCGAGGGGATCTCCATCCGGAACCTCGCTGGCATCCTCGAGAAGGTCGGCGACTACGTGACGGTGACCAAGAACCCGGACGAACTCTCCGAGCACGCCCGCCGCGCGCTCGGCTGGCAGATCGTGAAGCAATACCAGACCGAGACCGGCTGCGTGCGCGCCATCACGCTCGATCCGAAGCTGGAACAACTCATCGCCCAGGGCGTGCGCCACACACCGACCGATGTCTCTCTGGTCATGGAACCGCGTCTCGCGCGGCATATCGTGGACACGCTGTCCCAGCGGGTGCAGCAGCTGCTCTCCGTGGGCAATCCGCCCGTGGTTCTGTGCGGACCCCAGATCCGGCTCGCCTTCCGCCGCTTTTTCGAGACCACGTTCGCCGAACTCGCCGTGCTGTCCTACGCGGAGATCCCGCCCCGCGTGGAGATCCAGAGCGCGACCACCCTCCCGGCGCTCGAATGAACCCGTTTCCTCGTGCACCGCTGCTGCGGCCCTGAACCCGATCTCCTGTGGAACTCGTCTCATTTATCGCCGAATCCGCCGCGGACGCCGCCACCAAGGTGCGTGAACGCCTGGGCGCCACCGCCGTGGTGGTGAATGTGCGGCCCATGCCGCCGGTGGCCCGAACCTGGTTCTCCCGCAAACGCCCGCGCTTTGAGATCCTCGCCTACCGCCCGGAAGCGGGGGAGACCACACCGCGCCTCGACGCCACCTCGGATGCCCCGGCGGTGCCGTCCCGGGAGACCGTCCCGACGCTCGTCACCGAGCGAAACCGGCAGGAGACACCCGCCATTGCCGCCTGGGACTCCCCCGAGACACCCGCGGTCCCGGAGACCGAGCCACGCGCCGGTGGCGGCGGGTGGCGTATTGGAGGATTGCTGGAGGCCTCGGGATTCCTGGCCTCCAACGCGCAGCGGGTGGTGGATGAGTTGCGCCGCGAGCACGGTGACGAGCCGCCGGTGGCCATGGCCGAGGAGCTGAGGCTGGCCCGCGCGGCGCTGACGAAACTATGGCGCGCACCGGCGGGCCGCGGTTGGGAAGGACGGCCCCACGTGCTCATCGGGCCACCGGGAACCGGGAAAACCACCTGCCTCTGCAAATGGCTCACGCAGGTGGTGCTGGGCGAAGGGCGTCCGGTCCGCGTCTGGCGGCTCGATGGCCAGACGGCCAATACCGGTGAATCGCTTTCGGTGTATTGCGAGATCCTGGGAGTCCCCCTGGAACGCGTCTGGGCGCCGGAGGATTCGGGCGCGACCGCCGTGGGCGGCGAGGAGATGCGCTGGGTCGATCTGCCCGGGGTGGATTACCGCAGCGCGGCGGCGGTGGAGGGATTGCGCGCGCAGATCGAGGCGTTGGGAGCGCCGGTGGTGCACCTCGTGGTGAACGGGGCCTATGACACCGCCCTGCTGCTGCGCCAGGTGCGCGCGTTTTCGCGGCTGCCCATCGACGACGTGGTGGTGACCCACCTCGATGAGGAGTCCCGCTGGGGCAAAATTTGGAACCTCGTGTTGGGCACGAATTTCTCCGTCCGTTTCCTCAGTGCCGGGCAAAACATTCCGGGCGAGTTCCTTTCGGCGACCGCCGAGCAGGTGATGGCCCGCCAGTTTCCGGCGTAAGTCGCTGATTTTCAGTCGGTGAATGGTTCTAAGAGGGATGTGGCAAGGGACTTGCTTAGAGGGAACCGCGGTTGCTGCGTTATGAAGTTCCTGATGCTGCTAGGTGGTGTGACGGGATTCGGGGTGGGGCTGGGGACCAGCCTGATGTTCGAGCGCCCGTGGACGACGGGTCTTTGGCACGGATGCCTGGCCGCCTACGCAATGGGAATGGGGTTCCGGTGGTGGGGGAGGACCTGGGAAACCGGTCTTCGATCTGCCCTCACGGAAAAGCAGACGGCGGCCGCGCACGAAAGCAGTCCACCTACAACGAATAAGCGATGAGCGCCCAAACTTCTTCCCTGGTCGAAACGGCCACAGCCTCGACCCCGGCCGCTGATGTGCTGGTCGATGTGGCTCAACTGTGGAAGGCCTATGGCAGGGCAGGGCAGGGCAGTGCGGTGGAAAGCCAGCTCGTGGAGCGGCATCTGCCCCTCGTGCGCACGGTGGTTGGCCGTATCGCCATGTCGCTGCCGCCCCATGTCGACGTGGAGGATCTGCACAGCGCCGGACTGGTCGGACTGCTCAACGCCATCCGCCGCTTCAACCCCAAGAGCGGGGCTTCCTTCGAGACTTACGCGCGCCTGCGTATCCGCGGCGCGGTCCTGGACGAACTCCGTCGCCTCGACTGGGTGCCGCGCTCGGTGCACGAGAAGGCGCGCCGGGTCCAGGACGTCATGCTCCAGCTCGAGCAGCAGAAGGGCAGGGTCCCCACCGAGGACGAGATGGCGCGCGCGATGAAGATCTCCCTCGAGGAATACCGCGACCTGCTGACCGAGATCCGGCCGGCCACCTTCGTCTGTCTGGACTCCGTGCGCAGCATCGAGGGGGAAGAAGGCCCGCGGCACGGAGATCTCCTGGCCGACGAGAGCGCGGAGAGCCCGGGCGACCGCACCGCGGTGCGCGAGTTGGCGGCGCTCATTGCCAAGCGCATCGAGGAACTTCCCGAGGTGCAGCGCAAGGTGCTGGCCCTCTACTATTTTGAAGATTTACGCCTGCGCGAGATCGCCGAGGTTTTCGGAGTTACCGAGTCTCGGATCTGCCAGATCCACGCGCAGGCGATCCTTTCCCTCAAGACGTACCTCCGGCGGCACGACCCGGACGTCCTCGCGCTGCGCTGAAAGAGAACGGCCATGATCATCCTCATCGGAGTTTTCATCGTCTTCGCCTCCGTGCTGGGAGGCTTCATGATGGCAGGGGGCCAGCTCGGCTCCCTGATGCACCCCTCCGAGTTTGTGTCCATCTGCGGCGCTGCCCTGGGTGCGCTGGTCATCATGTCGCCCAAGCGCGTCATCATCGACATCGTCAAGCGCACCATCGCCTCGCTCAAGGGCTCCCCCTACGGCAAGGCCGAGTACGAGGAGCTCTTTAAGGCGTTGTACGAGCTCTTCATGCTCGGGCGTCGCAACGGAATGATCGCCCTCGAGGAACACGTGATGAAGCCCGAGGCGAGCAGCATCTTCTCCAAGTACCCCAAGTTCCTCTCCAACCATCATGCCGTGGATTTCCTCTGCAGCGGCCTGCGCCCCATCGTCGACGGCAAGATCAAGCCCGACCAGTTGAAGCTCCTGCTGGATATCGAGATCCAGAGCATGGAGACGGAGGAACACGAGCCGGTGGACGTGCTGAGCAAGGTGGCGGACGCCATGCCCGGCTTCGGCATCGTCGCCGCCGTCATGGGCATCGTGATCACCATGGGAGCCATCGCCGGTCCCATCGAGGAAATCGGCCATAAGGTCGCCGCGGCGCTGGTCGGAACCTTCCTCGGGATCTTCGTCTCTTACGGCTTCATGAACCCGCTCGCGGTCAACATCGGCTTCATGAACGCCGCCGCCATGGCCTACATCCGCTGCATCGCCACCGCCGTCGTCGGCTTCGCCAACGGCATGGCCCCCCTCATGGCCATCGAAGTGGCCCGCCGCGGCCTCAACTCCGAGGTCAAGCCCAAGGCCGACGTGCTCGAGCAAATGCTCAAGTCCGTGGGCTCGGGCAAGAAATAGAACCAGGCGGCTCTCCGCCCGGACCCGACGTTTTCCTCGCATGGATGCACACCTGAACCCAAAGGCACGCTGTGGCTAGCGGAGGCGGAGGCGCATGGAAGGTGGCTTACGCCGACTTCGTCACGGCGATGATGGCGCTGTTTCTCGTCCTCTGGCTCACCGCCCAGGACGAAAAGATCAAACAGGCCGTCGAACGCGCGTTCCGGCATCCGTTCTCGTCCATCACCAAGGAAAGCACCGGCATCATCCCCAACAAGAACGACTCCTATGACCGGGATCGTTCAGGGAACTTCTCCTCGGCGGCGGCCGTCGAGCTGCAGATGCTGCGCAAGCTCAACCAGGACCTCCTCAAATCCCTCAAGTCCGAGGAGGAAAATCCAGCCAACCGAACCGTCGAACTCGAAATGACGCCGGAAGGCCTCCGCATCAGCATCTTCGACCGTTCGCACCGCCCGATCTTCGAGGATCAATCCGTGGACTTCACCGAGTACGGGACCTGGGTGTTCTCCACCCTGGCCTGGGAAATCGCGCGCTTCCGCTCCTTCTCCGTGGAACTCGAGGGCCACACCCAACGCACCGGCAAGACCGTCAGCGAAGCCTACGGTGATTGGGAGTTGTCCGCCGACCGGGCCAACGCCGCGCGCCGCAAACTGCTCGAACACGGCGTGGGCGCAGGCCAGTTGCGCAAGGTGGCCGGTTATGCCGACACCCAGCCGATGCCCGACCACGAACCCACCGACGAGATCAATCGCCGCGTGACGGTCATGCTCAAAGTCTCCAACTCCAAGTCCTGAACCTCGAAACGCCCTCCTCGCATGCCTGGCGATTTCGTTCCCCTGCTCAAGAAGGCTTCCCCGGACGCCGCCCCGTCGTTCCGCGTCAAGGTGGTGGCCGATGCCGGGCCCGCCGCGCCCTTTCATCCCTGCCCGCGTCCCGAGCCGTCCGCATTGGGCCCCGGCGCCAGTGCCCCCCCGGCACCCGCCCACGGCGATCCCACCGTGACGCTCGAACGGGATGGCGATCGTATCACCGGCATCCGCATCGAGTGCTCCTGCGGGCGGGTGACCGAGTTGACCTGCGTGTACTGAGCTGGGACTGCCGCGGACTTCGCCGAACCTGACGCATGGGTTGCGGTGCCAAGCGTGCCTGCCTCCTTCGCGTCTCCTGCTTCCGGACCTGGAACGTTTCTGCCGGGTCCCCACCTCGCCTCCGTTTTCGTAGGGAAACTCGGCAAAAACCACCCTCCTGGGGGCAGCAGGAATTGCCAGGGACACACCGGCCCGAGCCGAGGTCCTTGCAAACGCGGGGGATCCGCGGGTGGCACAGGTGGTGCTACTCCCCGGGGGATGAATGTGGGCCTCTATCAATCGGCGTCGGCGCTCAACGCAAACGCAAGATGGCAGGAGGCCATCGCGGAGAACCTCGCCTCGAGCTCCGTCCCCGGCTTCCGCAAGCAGGACCTCACCTTTGGCGCGGTGGAGGCCGGGATGCTCGGGGATTTCACGGTGCGCAATCCCCAGGGCCCCCAGCACTTCTCCATCCCCAATTCTCAGAACGTCACCAACTTCCGGCCGGGCGAACTCCGCTTCACCGGCCAGACCACGGACATCGGCATCCAGGGCAACGGCTTCTTTGAAGTGCAATTGCCGGATGGCTCGTCGGCCTTCACCCGGTCGGGTGAGTTCGCGGTCAATCCACAGGGGCAGTTGGTGACCAAACAAGGCTACGCGGTGCTGGGGGACGCCGGTCCGATCCAGTTGGATCCGCGGAACTCCGCCCCGATCTCCGTGTCGCCCACGGGGGAAATCAGCCAGGGCGTGGATATGAAGGGCAAGTTGAAGCTCACCGAGTTCGATGTTCCCTCGAAACTCACTTCGCTCAACGGGGAACTCTTCGTCGCCGACGATCCCGCCCTCAACGCGACGCCCTCCACCACGGGCAGCGTCCGCCAGGGTTGGCTCGAATCGGCCAACACCAGTGCCGTGGCGGAAATGGCCAACCTGCTCGCCGCGATGCGCTCCTTCGAAGCCAACCAGCGGGCCGTTCAGATCCAGGACGAGCGGATGTCCAAGATCATCAACACCGTCGAATCCAACTAACTGACCCGATCGTCGTATGATGCGTGCCCTCTACTCCTCGGCGGCTGGGATGCAGTCCCAGCAGATGAATCTCGACGTCATCGCGAACACCCTCTCGAACGTCAACACGACGGGCTTCAAGAAGAGCAAGATCGAGTTCCAGGACCTCCTGTACCAAACCGCGCGCTCCGCCGGCGCGCAGCAGGGCGGGGGTAACCAGTTGCCCACGGGCATTCAGATCGGCCACGGCGCCCAGCCTGTGGCCACGGCCAAGGTGTTCACCACCGGCGAACTCACCCAGACCGGCGAACGCCTGGATGTGGCGATCCAGGGCGACGGCTTCTTCGAGGTCCAGCTTCCCGACGGTTCCCGGGCTTACACCCGCGATGGCGCGCTCAAGCTCGCCCCGGACGGACGGGTCACGACCTCGGACGGTCTCGTGCTCCAAGGCGGCTTCCAGCCGATTCCCGCGGGGACCACTTCCATCTCGATCGCCACCTCGGGCGAGGTCACCACCCAGGGTGCCAACGGCGACCAAAACTTCCGGGTGCAACTGGTCCGCTTTGCCAATCCCTCCGGCCTCGAAAGCATCGGCCGCAACCTGTACCGCGAAACCGGGGCCTCGGGCGCCGCGGAAATCGGCAATCCCAGCGAGAACGGGTACGGCGCGTTGCAGCAGGGCTACCTCGAAATGTCCAACGTCAAGGTGGTCGAGGAGATGGTGAACATGATCGTGGCCCAGCGCGCCTATGAGGTGAACTCCAAGGCGGTGCAAGCCGCCGACGACATGATGCAGCTCAGCAACAATCTGCGCCGCTGATCCCCCCACCGACTTCCATGCCGCGCCGCCTCCATCTCCTCTCCCCGGCCCTCGGACGCCGACTCCTCCTGGCTTGGGGCGCTGCCGTCCTCCTGGTTCCCTTCGTCGCTCGCGGTTCCGACGGCACACCGGTGCTCTCGCTCAATGCGAACGCCGAAGTGGGTCGGGACGGAATCTATCTCGACCAGGTCCTCGCGCTGCAGCCTCCCACCGCCCTGCCGCGGGTGCGCATCGCCCCCGCGCCCGCCATCGGCCAGATCGCGGCGCTCTCCCGTGACCAGGTCACCACCGCGCTGCGTGCCAGCGCGCCTGACCTGGTCTCCACCAACTGGTCCGGACCCGACCGCGTGCGCGTCAGTCGGCGTTCTCGGATGCTCGACGAGGCGGGGGTCTGCGAGCTGCTGCGGGATCATCTCCAGGCGGAACACGTGCGAGGTCGCGGGGAGCTCGAGCTCCGACTCACGCGTCCCTGGGCTCCGGTCGCGGTGCCCGACGAACCTTTGAAGGTCCGCATCATCGAATCGCCAGCCACGGGGCCGGGAGCCAATTTCATCGTTCGTTTTGATCTCCTCGACGGCGAGGATCGGGTGGGCAACTGGCAGGTGGTGGCCTCGGCCAAGATCTGGCGCGAAGTCCCGGTGGCGGTGACGGCTCTGCGGCGCGGGCAGGTGCTGGCGGATCTGACGCTCGGTTCGGAACGCCGCGACGTGTTGGCCCTGCGCGATGCCCCTGCCGTGGTGGATCCGGCCGACACAACGCTGGAACTCATCGAGAACGTGCCGGCCGGCCAGCCCTTGCTGGCGCGCTCGCTGCGTCCACGACCGGTGATTCAACGCGGTCAGGTGGTCGAAGCGCTGGTGCGCGACGGTTCCATGACGATTTCCCTGAAAGTGGAAGCGCTTACCGACGCTCTGCCGGGTCAGGCCGTGCGGGTGCGCAATCCGAAGACACGCCGTGAACTCATGGCCAAGGCGATCAATGAAGAAACTGTCCTCGTCCCTCGCTAAGAGCGCGATCCTGGTGGTCGCCCTCCTCGCCGCCGCCCCGGGGGGGCGTGCGCAATCGTTGTGGAAGGAGACCACCTCGCACTCGATGTTTTCCGACAAGCGCGCCCGCGCTATCGGCGACATCCTCACCATTCTGGTGCAGGAGAGCACTTCCTCGGCGAAGGAGAACAGTACCAAGACGGCGCGTTCTTCTGGCATCGATGCGGCCATCAACTCGTTTCTGTTCAGCCCGGCGGCCAGCGGCCTGCTGACCAAGGGCGGGAAGCTTCCGGCGATCAACCTGGCCAGCAAGACCAGCTTCGACGGCGGCGGCCAGATCCAGAACTCGGAGAAGATGACGGCGCGCATCGCGGTGCGGGTGGTCGACGTGCTTCCCAACGCGTCCCTGGTGATCGAGGGCCGGCGACAGACGAAGATCGCGGGCGAAACCACCGATGCTGTCCTCCGCGGTGTGGTGCGGTCCGAGGACATCGCCGCCAACAACACGGTTTACAGCTACAACCTGGCGGACGCCTCCATCCAGTACCTCTCGAAGGGGCCGGTCACCGACACCCAGCGCAAGGGCTGGTTCACCAAGGTCTGGGACAAAGTCGCTCCCTTCTGAATCCATGATCCGTCGTTTCCCCATCCCGGTTCTCGTTGCGCTCGTCCTGGCGCTCGCGGCCCCTCGCGAGTCGCAGGGCGCCGCGGCGCGCGTCAAAGACCTGACCACCATTGCGGGCGCGCGCGACAACCAGCTGGTCGGTTACGGCCTCGTCACCGGCATCGCCGGCGACGGCGATAAGAACCCCGTCTACACGCTTCAGACGGTGGCCAACCTCCTGCAACGGCATGGCATCACCGTTCCCGCCGCCACCCTCTCCTCCAAGAACGTGGCCGCGGTGATCGTCACCGCCGACATCCCCGCGTTCAAGAAGCCTGGCAGTCGCATCGACGTCACCATCTCCTCCCTGGGGGATGCCAAGACTCTGCAGGGCGGCATTCTGCTCCAGACACCGCTCATGGGCGCCGACGGCGCCGTCTATGCCGTCGCCCAAGGCGCCATGTCCATCGGCGGCGTGTTCGGCGGGTCCGAAGGCGGTGGCGGCGCCACCGTTCAGAAGAATCATCCCACCACCGCGCAGATCATCGGTGGCGCCCTCGTGGAACGTGAAATCCCGATGGCCATCGTCTCCGACCAGCACCTGGAACTCCTGCTGCGCGAACCCGATTTCACCTCCGCCGCACGTCTCGCCGTGTCGGTGAACGCCGCCTTCCCCGGCAGCGCCGTAGCCATCGACTCCACCACCGTGCGCGTGCGCGTCCCGGAAGGACACGAGGCGTCGCCCGTGGATTTCATCGCCCGCCTCGAGTCCCTCGAAGTTCAGGCCGACGCCCCCGCACGTATCATCATCAACGAACGCACCGGCACCATTGTCGCTTCCTCCCGGATCGCCATCTCCAGTTGCGCCGTCTCGCACGGCAACCTGACCATCACTATCGCGTCCAATCTCGACGCCTCCCAGCCCGGCCCGCTGAGCGGGGGCCAGACGGTGGTCACGCCGAGTACCCAGACGGCCGTGAACGAGGAGAAATCCTCGCTGGTGGCGCTGCCCGAGATGCCCACCATTGAAAAGGTCGCCGCGGCGCTCAACTCCCTGGGCGTCACACCGCGTGACATGATGGCCATCGTCCAGGCCATGAAACAGGCCGGCGCGCTGCAGGCCGAACTCGTCCTCCGCTGACCCGCCCACCATGGATCCCGTCACTTCCAGCCAGCCATCTCTCGCCGCGATCCCCATGGAGCGCCTGGCGAAGGATCCGAACTTCTCCGAGGCCACCAAGATCGGCGAGATGGCGAGGCAGTTCGAAGCCGTGCTCCTGCGCCAGATCCTCGCTTCGGCGCGGCAGCCCGTGATCGAGGACGAGGAGGGCGAGGACTCGAGCACGGACAAGATTTACGACGACATGGTCAACCAGCAGCTCGCCGATTCGATCAGCCAATCGGGCGATTTCGGTCTCGCGCGCTCGCTGACCCGGGAACTGATGCATCAGGCCCGCGCGGGCCAGCGCGCCAGCCCGGGGGCTGAGGCCCTCTCCCTTTCCGCCGAGAAACCGGCGGCTGAACCGAGCCTGACGGGCGACGCCCGCGCCGCGCTCCAATCCATCTCCCAACTTCGTTAACCTACCATGGACACCCTCCAAGACCTGATCGCCGCGCTCCGCGAGGAACTTCAGCAGTACGGGGAGATGCTCGCCTTGCTCGATCGCGAGCAGGAACTGGTCATGAACCGGGCCAGTACCGAGCTCTTCGAGTCGGTCTCCACCATCCAAGGTCAATCCGTCCGGATCCAGGAGGCACGCACGCACCGCGAACACTGCCGCTCCGAGCATGCGCGTACACTCGGGCAGTCGCCCGAAATGCCGTTCTCCGATCTCATCCCGCTGCTGCCGACGGATTACCGTCCGCTGGTCCAGGCGTTGGTGCGCGAGAACAACCAGTTGCTCGCACGGGTCCAGCAGCGCGCGCGGCAGAATCATCTGTTGCTCAGTCGTTCGGTCGATCTGATGCAACGATTCCTCTCCTCGCTCTTCCCGTCGCGCGATCCGCAGGTCTACGACGATCGGGGCACGCGCCCCGGGTGGACGCCGCCGCTGCAACCCCTGTACGAGGCCGTGGGCTGACCTGGAGGCGTTATGCTAGGCCTATTCGGTACTCTCAACCTCGCGACGCGGTCCCTGTCCACCCAACGACAGGGCACGGAAGTCGCGGGGCATAACCTCGCCAACGTCAATAATCCTGCCTACGCGCGCCAGCGGCTTACGCTGACCACCGGGGTCACGGTCCCCGACACGCTTGGTCCCCAAGGCACGGGTGCCGAAGCGGTGTCCATCGTGCAGTTGCGCAACGCGCTGCTCGACCGTCAGATCCTCGGCGAAGCGGCGGTGATCGGATCCCTGGAATCCCAGCAACGCACGCTGGAGTACGCACAGACCAATCTCGGTCAGCTCATCGACCGGCAGACCTCCGGCGCCGAGGGGGCCGCGTCCTCGGGAGGCGTCGGCGGTCAGCACGGTTTGGCCGAGGAGATGTCCAGCCTGTTCAACTCCTTCCAGAGCCTGTCCACCAATCCGACCTCGACCGCCGAACGCCAGGTCCTGCTGCTCAAGGCCCAAACGGTGGCCACCCAGTTCAACCAGGTCTCCACCCGCCTCGGTGAACTGAACAACCTCCTCAACGAGTCGCTCAGCGTCGATGTGGAGTCGGCGAACCGCATGATCACCGAGATCGCGCAGCTCAATGAGCAGATCATCTCGGTCGAAGTCGGCGGCGCGGTGGCCAACGACCTGCGCGATATTCGGCAGCAGCGGCTGGAGGAGCTCGGGAAACTGGTCAAGGTGGATACCGTGGGTTCGGCGGCGGGTTCCATCGACCTGTCCATCGACGGCGTCGCCATGACCTCCGGTCGCGATGTCCTCGAACAACTCGAGGTCTACGATCCGGGAACGGGCCAACTCGGGATTCGGGCCCGCTCGGCCGGGACGCCGCTCACCCTCACCGGGGGATCCATCCAGGGAACCATGGAATCCCGCGACGGGGCGCTCGCCACGCTGCGCTCCGAGGTGAACACCATCGCCGCCAACCTGATCACCGAGGTCAACGCAGTTCATTCCCGTGGCTTCAGTCTCTCCGGCACGACCGGGGCCTCATTCTTCACGGGCACGGGCTCGGCGAACATCCAGGTCAACGCCACGCTGCTGGCCGATCCGAACCTGATTCAGGCGTCGTCGGTGGCGGGAGCGAACGGCAATAATGAGGTCGTGTTGGAACTGGCGCAGTTGGCCAGTCGCAAGATCGCGGCGCTGGGGGATCAGACGTTCGGCCATGCCTATGGTCAGACGGTCGCCAAGCTCGGCCAATCCCTCGCTTCGGTCACCACGCAGATCGACAACCAGAACAACGTGGACGAGATGCTCAAACGCCAGCGTGACTCGTTCAGCGGCGTCTCCCTCGACGAGGAGATGACCGATCTCATCAAATTCCAGAAGGCGTTCGAGGCCTCCGCCCGGCTGGTCAGCATCGTCGACGAGATGCTGGATGTCGTGATTGGCATGAAACGCTGAACCTTTTCCCCTCGGTCCCGCCTTCGCGCGGAACCCCTGAACGCCGCGACCGACTCCGCCTCAACTCCTCCCCGTCATGCGCGTCACCGCCAGCACCTTTCCCGATTCGCTGCTCGGCCAGCTCAACCGGCTCGCCGTGCGCCAGACGCGGCTCCAGCAGCAGGCCGCCACCGGACAGCGCCTCACCATGCCGGACGACGATCCCGTCGCCATGCGGCGGGTGCTCGACATGCAGGGCGAGGCCAGTCGCGTGGGGCAGTACATCCGCAACATCGACCGCCAGCGCGAACTCGCCGATGCCTCCTTTTCCGCGGTCAAATCCATCAAGACCATCGTCGACCGCGCCTCGGAGATCGCCACCCTTGCCGACGATCTCAAGTCACCCGAGGAACTCGA